>JBPCTU010000549.1:0-2910 GCA_051011515.1 Acidimicrobiales bacterium | reverse complement strand
CGGTACTCCTCGGGGGATCCGAGGCCGTAGATACACGACACCGAGGCCACCACGATGGTGTCGCGCCGGGTGAGCAGCGACGAGGTGGCCGAGTGGCGGAGGCGGTCGATCTCGTCGTTGACCGAGGAGTCCTTCTCGATGTAGGTGTCGCTCGAGGGCATGTAGGCCTCGGGCTGGTAGTAGTCGTAGTACGAGACGAAGTATTCGACTCGGTTCTCGGGGAAGAACTCGCGCAACTCGTTGGCCAACTGGGCAGCCAGCGACTTGTTGGGAGCAATCACCAGGGTGGGCCGCTGCACCTGCTCGATGGTCCACGCCACGGTGGCGCTCTTGCCCGAGCCGGTGATGCCCAGCAGGGTCTGGAACCGGTCGCCCCGCTCGAGGCCGGCGGCCAGTTTTTCGATGGCTTGAGGTTGATGACCAGCGGGTTCGAAGTCACTGATCACCTTGAAGGGCTTCACAGCGGGCATGGTACCGACCCGGTCGGACACTCTTCACCGCCACCCGGCTGACTGGCCCAAACCAACCGAACGGGCGCACCGCGCGATGTAGTGAACACAGCCGACGAGGGTGGGTTCATTGCGCTTTGCCCGGATCTCTGTGGGAGGCCAGACGCTCGCTTACGTGCATTGCCAGCGGGTGGCGCTCCAGGAGCATCGGCTGCACCAGAAAGCATACAGCAGGCCGCCGCTGCCCCAGAAACAGGCGCCCCGGTGTGCGTCGACGATGTCGAGCGAGTCGAGCTGGAAGATGAAGGTCATCGTCACCCCGCACTGGCCACACTGCGGGTAGTCCGCGTTCTGGACCCAGGCGGGCTCGCCGCCGAGCCGGTTCAGGTTGCCGCCGTCGCACCAACTCTGAAGATGCCAGCGGTTGGGAGTCTACCTGAACACGATGGTGGTCTCGGGAATCGTTTCGGTCCGGAACTGAGGCTCCTGTGTGGTGACAGGTACCGGGGCAGGGCGGACCAACCCTGATTCGTGCTCGAAGAACAAGATCTCCTCGGACCATCCCAGGCAGCTCTGGCAGGTCACGATCTCATCCGGCAGATCTACACCCGATGGCTTCTGATCGAACGCAACCAGGCGCTGCAGCGTGCCGCCACAGACAGCACAGGGCGCTTCGCATGACCCACCGAAGCGGCCCTGGCCCACCACCGCGGTGTCGAGTGACCAGGTGGGGTGGTCGTGGTTGCTTGCGAGGTAGCCGTGTGGAAGCAGAAGGTGTGCGGGCTTCTGGTGAACGACGCGGCGATAGCCGTCCTCCGTTATGTCCAGACCGACCTCGTAGAAGTAGTTACGGGTCACCGGACCGTCGGGAATGGTGACGTTCCATGCGTCGTACGCGGCTTGCCAGCCCGCCACCGTCCGCGACTCCAACAGGCACTCCCAGGCCCGGTTCGCCGTCTCGGGATCGGAATCTCCCAGCCTGGACGACAGAGCCGCCACCTCATCTGCGTCCTCCACTGCCCGCCACGGCCACGGCTCGAAGTAGGTGCTCGGGAAGGGGCCGTCGGTCACCGGGCTCCAGCCGGTCGGCTCGTAGGTTGGCTGGCGCAGATCCCACAGCTCGTCCACGTGCGACCGCAGGGTGCGAGGGGCCTGAAAGCTGAGCTGGCTGATCGCACTTCCGGCCTGGCTGTCATAGGGGTGACGCCCGACCCGCAACGCATCGACCGCGGCGTCGGCCAAAGTCGACAACGTCGACAACGGCATGGTCGCGATCAATTTGTCGATGCCGGGCGAGGACTCCACCAGATCAACCAGCGCCTCACCCAGCACCCCGGCACGCTCCCCTGGCAGCGCAGCACGCACCCGTTGCTCAACCGCCCCGAGGACCTCCCGCGCCCGCTTCCAGTACTCAGGATCAGCGTCGAAGGCCATCACGCCACGGTACGCAATCGCCTCCCTGCCCTCGAATTGGCTGCAGGCAGTCCGCGACGAGCCTGGCGGGAGATCGGCCAGCGCGTGGTGCTGGTCAACTACGCGCAACCCGACCGGAGCCTGCCAGCCGCAGTCACCGGGCCAACCGCCCGTGCCGGGTAAGCCGGTGAGGCAGACTGGACCCCATGAGTGACGTCGTCACCGTCAAGCGGCTGCAGAACGGCGGCCGTGATCGACTTCGCAGGTACCGGGTCCTGGTCGACGGTGCCGAGGTCGGGCGAGAGTGTCTCCTACGAGGTCCCGGTTGGGTCTCACACCGTGGAGGTACAGATCGACTGGTGCGGTTCCGAGGCGATCGAATTCGATTTGGTCGAGGCCCAACGTCTTGTCGTCGAGTGCTGCCCCGGCGGCTCACAAGGATACGGGATCAGGGGCGCGATCAGATCGCCGAAGCAGTACATCACATTGCGAGCCGCTCCCTAGTCGACCGCTCGCCAAAGAGCCCAAACCATGAATACCACTCCCGCGACGAGGAGCAGACCGAACAGGTACTTGTCTTCCCTGGTAGGGACCCGGGGGCTGTAGCGGAGCCGCCACACGGCCCCACCCACCCAGCAAGCTCCGACAACCAGCTGGATGATGATCCCTGGTGCCCCAGCAGGAAACCCGAGGTCCATCATCGCCCCAGCACCTCGTACATCACGAACGCCGAGTCTGCCACCAGCCCGCCGCGCGCGCTGATCCGCCAAACGCCGCGCCCGCCGCTTCTTTGGTGGCGGGCTCGCCGAGACCGGTCAGACCGAACGATGCGGTGAAAACGGCAAGAGGGACCGGCCGAAGCCGGTCCCTCCCAACAGTGATCTTCAGATCAAGCTGTCACGATCAGCCGATGGCCGACCCGACCTCACTGAACTTGTCCGAAGCCGACTCGCCCAACAGGGTCACAGCGGCAATACAGACAACAGCGATCAAAGCAACGAGCAGCGCGTACTCAACGAGGCTGGCGCCCCGCTCGCTGTCAACACGA
>JBPCTU010000548.1:0-5365 GCA_051011515.1 Acidimicrobiales bacterium | reverse complement strand
CTCGGAGATTTCCTGCTCGGTCATGTCGTCCAGGTGGGGGCTCTGGGCCGCGAAGGGGTTGTGGAAGCGGGTGACATGGGGTGATTCGGGCCACAACGAGTACTGGCTGTTGGTGTCGGCGCAGAACTCGAGAATCTGCGGGTGGGTTGCGATGACGTGGTAGGCCTCGCTGAAGGCCTCCATGCACACTTTCCAGTTGGCGGGCACCTCTTTGACCGCATGGAAGGTCTGGAACCTGAGGCCAAAGTCGAACGCCTCGGCGAAGTGTTCGATGAGCTTGGACGCATAGCTGTCGAAAGCTTCGGCGCCGGGATCCATGTTGATGAAGACGAACCCCGCCCAGGTGGCGACCTGCACCTCTGGCAGACACGACGCCAACGGGTCGCCCCAAATCTGGGGGAAATCCCACTCGGCCGGAAGCTCCACGAGTGTGCCCTCGAGGTCCCACCGCCAGCCGTGGAACGGGCAGCGGAAGGATGAAGCGCGACCACCCTCGGTTCGTAGCTTCGTTCCACGATGTAGGCAGCTGTTGTGGTAACCCTTCAACGTGCCATCAGGTGTCCTGACAACCAGGACGGACTGATCAGCGACGTCGTAGACCATGTAGTCACCGGGTTCGGCAACTTCCACTTCCATACAGGCCATCTGCCAGGTGCGCGTCCAGAGGAACTCGTTTTCCAGCGCGGCGAACTCCGGCGATGTGTAGCGGCTCCTCGGAATGTCTCCGGTGCCTTGGTCGACCCAGGAGTCTTCTGCCAACGGTGCTGGGACGGCGTGGCTTTCGGCGGCGAGGAGGTCCTGGACAGATGGGGGTGTGGATTGGGGCATCAGCCGAGCATAGATCGGTGTGCGACAGGCATCGAAGTAGTGCCCGTAGCCAGGCCCCCGGGCAGTCACTCCGCTGTGGCGGCGTCTCCGTGGGAGCCACGAAGTCGGGAGTGGCGTGGGTATTGCGATCGTGGCGGGTATCGTTGCTCCCTGCTCCGACCAGCTTGGACTGGTCGGTGGGTTCGCTGAAACGGGTGAGTTTCTCCTTTTCGACGTGAACCACCCCCCAAGAGCGCTCGGCACTGATGTCCGAGCCCACCGAACCAACAAGAGCGCGCTGGCGCGCTCGAGGACCCCCAAATGACAACGACATTCGCGCACCTCGGTGTGCCACCCGAGATTTCCGATGCGCTCGCGCGCCGTGGCATTACCGAACCGTTCGAGATCCAGAGTGCGACGATCGCCGATGGCCTCGCCCGTAGAGATATCTGTGGCCGAGCTCCGACAGGTTCAGGAAAGACGTTGGCTTTCGGCATACCGCTAGTGGCCGGGATGGCGAAGGCTCAGCCGGGACGGCCGCATGGCCTCGTCCTGGCCCCGACTCGTGAGCTGGCCGAACAAATCAGCAGGGAACTGCAGTCCTTCTCCGGGAAGGTCCGCGTTGGTGTTGCCTACGGCGGCGTCGGATACGGGCCACAGCTCAAATCCTTGCGCAAGGGCATCGAGATCCTGGTCGCGTGTCCGGGTCGTTTGGAGGACCTGATCGAGCAGGGTGCCGTGGACCTGGGAGCCGTCGATCGTGTTGTGCTCGATGAGGCTGATCGAATGGCTGACATGGGCTTCATGCCTGCTGTGCGTCGGCTGCTCGACCAGACACAGGCTGAGCGCCAGACGGTCCTGTTCTCGGCCACGCTCGATGGTGATGTGGCCCGCCTGACCCGTGACTATCAGGTAGACCCCGTGACACACGAGGTCGGCGAGACTACGCCCGATATCACCAGCGCTTCGCACGTGTTCTGGAACGTCGACCGATCCGATCGTGTCGACGTCGCTGCCGAGGCCATCAACGCGGTTTGGCCGGCGATCGTGTTCTGTCGGACTCGACATGGATCCGATCGGCTTGCCAAGCAGCTACGTCAACGAGGCATCGAGGCCGCTGCCATCCACGGTGGACGGAGTCAGGGCCAGCGAAACCGTGCTTTGGCCGACTTCACCAATGGTCGAATCCATGCGCTCGTTGCTACCGATGTGGCGGCCCGTGGGATTCATGTCGACGGCGTTGCATCGGTGGTTCACGTCGATCCGCCCGAAGACCACAAGGCCTACGTGCACAGGTCCGGACGCACCGCCCGGGCGGGCGAAGGGGGAGTGGTGCTGTCACTCGTCCTTCCCGACCAGGTGAAGGGTTCGCGGCGGCTTCAGCGGACTGTCGGAATATCAGCAGATATCACCGACCCGGATGCCGGAGCCCTGCGCGACCTATCGCCAACACCTATCGCGCCACGCCCCAAGAGCGCTTCATCGAGTGACGGCACCGAGTCATCGCGGGACGAGGGGCGTCCAAGCCAGTCAGCCTCGACAAAGCAGCGGAGCCAGGGAAAGAAGCGGTCACACAACAAGAAGAGGACCACGGCCAAGTCGAGTTCGGCCAAGCCTCGGAACAATGGTGCAAAGGCCGCAAGCGGGCAACCGAAGTCTTCAAGGTCCGGATCGGGCAAGAAACGCCGGCACTCGAGCTCTACAAAGGTTTCGGCTTCCAAGCGCTCCCGCTCATCATCGGGAAACGGCAGCGGCTCGGGCAACAAGAGGGGATCGGGCTCCTCAACGCAGTCTCGTGGGGGCAGTGGATCGAGTACAACCGCCCGGCCGAACCGCAAGGCCCGGCGTGCCCACCTGCAGCCCGGAGCGCGCACCTCCTAGTTGGCCAGCCTGTCCTGACACCCGCAGGCCGGGAGCGCCTCGCCGGCTGGCATTGTGGCTCCTGGCGATTGAACGTTCGCGGGTAACGTCGAACACAACATGACCTCGACCGCCGAGCCCGTCGCGGGTGCCGACCACGCTGACGCTCAGAAGAACACCCTGGTTGTTCTGTTCTCCAGTGCGATCTTTGCGCGAGCCGCGCTGTCGATCGGTTTCGCCGTCGCATCGCTGCTGGTCAAAGACATCCTCGACAGCGCCACCTGGGCCGGATTGGCGACCGTGGCCATCACGGTTGGGACGGCTGCCAGCGCGAGCCTGCTCAGCCAGTACATGGCGAAACAAGGCCGCAGGCCGGGACTCGTCCTGGGGTTCTCGACCGCTGTTGTGGGTGGGGTCGTGAGCCTTTGGGGCGCCGAGATCCGCCTTCTGCCTCTATTCCTGTTTGGCCTGGTGCTGACCGGGATCGGTTCGGGCGCCGCGAACCTCGCGCGCTACGCAGCTGCGGATCTGGCTGAGCCAAACACTCGGGGCAAAGCAATATCGATGGTCGTGTTTGCGTCGACAATCGGAGCCGTAGCCGGTCCCGCCGCGGTGGGTGTTGCTGATAGTTGGGGCCAGTCTCTCGGACTCAGCGAAAACGTGGGTCCGTATGGGTTCACTGCGATCTTCTTCACGGTTGCGGCGCTCATCGTTTTCGTCCGTTTGAGGCCTGACCCGCTGGTTCTGTCCGGTGGGCTCGAGACAGCGTCCAGCCCGAAAAGGAAGAGTTTCGTCGACAGCCTCCGAATCATCATGTCTCATCCGTTGTCCCGCCTCGCGCTCGGGGCGCTGGTTGTCGCTCAGGCCGTGATGGTGGGAGTGATGGCGATGACGCCGGTACACATGGATGCCCACGGCCACTCCGTCAGCACCATTGGCTGGGTGATATCGGCGCACACGTTGGGCATGTTTGCTTTCGCCCCGCTCGCTGGATGGGCGTCTGACCGTTTCGGAAAGATCCCGGCCATCGTGTTCAGTGGAGCGGTGCTGGTGGCGGCGTGCGCCCTCACTTCACTGGCGGCTGAGGCGCCGAACCTGTTGATGTTCCCAGGCCTGTACTTGTTGGGTCTGGGATGGAGTTTTGGGATGGTCGCCGGAAGTGCGTTGTTGACCTCGTCGGTGCCAGAGGAAGACCGCGTATCGGCTCAGGGCGCTGCCGACTTGATCGCCAGCGTGGTCGCTGGATCAGCCGCCCTGGCTTCTGGGCTGATCCTCAGCATGGCGGGATTCCATATCTTGTCGACCGTGGGCCTGGTGGCATCGGGCCTGTTGGTGGTCGCCGGCTTCTCCCGCCAACGAATGGGACCACTCCAGGTCGCCTGAGCCCCTTTCCAGCGACGCAATCAGCGTTTGGAGCTGACCCCAAACATGGGCACTGTCGCAATCCAGTCAGTGGGTAGTGACGTCGCGCTCACCCCTTAGCGGAGAGGAAATCCGCGATGTAGGGAGCGAGCGTCTCGCGACAGGACGCGTCGTTGAAGTGGATCTCCATGCACTCCTCCACGGCTTCAGCAGGTTCCTCCTCCGTACGTTGGACGAGGTACTCTCCGAAAGCTCTGAGATCACCGGCACCGGGTCCGCTGCTCGTCAGGTTGAACCAACCCACGATCCTGTCGTCCGCGATCTCGATCCCAAGGTTCTTCTCGAGTGTCCGCTCCGGATCGATCGGACCGGCTACCTCATATGAACAGAACGTTCCTCCACTCGCTCCTTGGCTGCACTCGAGGGAATCGAGCTCGAGATTGGCTGCGGCCGCACTCTCGAGCCCGCCTCGGAAGAAGCTCAGCATCCTTGGCTCCTCCAGGCTTCCGAGACCACCCGGGATTGTGGTGTCGATCACCCAACCTACGACAAATGCATCTGGTGCGAACAGGTCCAGCGCACCGGCAGCGTCGCCCGCGGCGATCGTTTCTCGAAGCGCCAAGAGGGCTGTCCGCGCGGCCTCGGGATGTGTGGGCACGGTTTCGGCGACGTCAGGCTCCGCATCGGCGGGGTCCCGGCACCGGTCGCTCACGAGGCGGAATCGGTCGCATTCCTGAGCCGTGAACTGGCGGGTAGCCCGCGACTCAGCGAGCTCGATGAGAGCAGGGACATCGACCAGGTGGATTCGAACAGTACCGTCCGCTCCGGCTGTCACGACTGTCTTGCCGTCAGGAGCGAACATGATGCTGTTCACCGGTCCAGTGTGGCCGACAAGCGATTGGAGGCGTTCGCCGGTCTCACTGTCCCAGATCGTGATCGACCCGCCGTCTCCGGCGCTGGCGATGAGGCTGGAGTCGGGGCTGAACGCGACGTCGAGCACGTTCACATCGTTCGGATCGGCTACGACACGGGGCCGGCCGGTCTCTAGATCCCAGACGTAGATCTCGGCCGAACGGTGTGCTGATACAACGGTCGCGCCGTCAACGCTCGCAGCGAGGGCATTCAATATGCGCATACTCCACATGTTGTCGAGGGTCCGACCCAGACCTCGGTCCGTGCCAGACCAAACTTCGATGCCCCCGAAAAACCTGCCGACGAAGAGACCCAGACCCGCGCTCGTATAGCTGACCGCGGTGTACCCGTCGGAGAAGTGCCGCGCGGATCCGAGCGGTGCTCCTGTCGGGACAGCCCAAACTGTCAGCCCACCTCCTTGGTC
>JBPCTU010000547.1:0-6028 GCA_051011515.1 Acidimicrobiales bacterium | reverse complement strand
AGCCCGTCGGAGCGATCTCGGGTCCAGTGGGCCAACATGAAGGTGTGGAGACTCGCGTCGGCGATGGTTTCCAGGTGAGCACCCGCATCGGACAGACCGACCCTCACGCCGGGGTCCAGCATCATTGCTTTCACCGCGTCGAGGTTGCCGTCGATGAAGTTGTAGTGCGGGTAGTTCAGCAGGCCCTGGCCGTCGTCTTCACACATGAGATCGAGCATGACCTCGAGCCCCGACCGACCGCTTCGAGCACCGATCTCGGCCCCAGACTCCGTTGGTTCGTACATCGGGGCTTGGGCGCCAGGGGGTCCCAGCGGATAGGTGCGGTCCTCCTGCAGCTTCCGCGCCTGCCAGATGTGGCGGGTCGAATCCGCTTCGTCCAGAAGCGCCTGCCGCAGCCGGGCATCGGTGCGGACCCGCGCCGAGACCTCAGCCAACGGCAGGTCCGCGAGTTCCGACCACGATGGGCCATGTGCAAACGGGTTGAACTTGGTGGCGAATCCAGCCATGGTGCAAACCGAACGACCGGTACATTGGGCAAGCACCTCAGCCCCACGCTCACGGACCAGCGCCATGTCGGACAACATGGTCTGCCACTCAGTGGGATCTGGTCCGAACTGAATGAGGCACATCATTACCGGGCCCTGTGAGGCCCGGGCCAGTTGTTCGGCCAACTCGAGCTCGCCCTTTCGCTCGTCTGGGTAGTTGCCGGTCACCCCCCTGGGGCTGAACATGATGGTGGCCCCACCAATCCCAGCTATCGCCTTGGCAATTGGTTCGAGCTCGGGCTGGCCCGACAACGTCCCCGGCTGCCAGCCATCACGGTAGGTATGAGCCTTTGGACGAGAGAAAGAGAATCCCAGCGCGCCTGCCTGGATCCCATCGGCGACGAGCTCGGCCATCTCGGCCGCGTCCTCTGGCGTAGCGGGCTCGTTCATCGCGCCACGTTCGCCCATCACGTAGGCGCGCAACGCGGCGTGCGGGACCTGGGTACCGATGTCCATCGCGTACCGGCCGGCCTCGATGGCCTCGAGATACTCGGGGAAGCTCTCCCAGTTCCACTGGATCGACTCATGTAGGCAGCGGGCCGGAATGTCCTCGGTTGACTCCATCATCTCGACCAGCCAGCCTTCGGTACCGCGCCTGACCGGAGCGAAACCCATTCCGCAATTGCCCATCACCGCAGTCGTGACACCATGCCAACACGACGGCGTCAGCAACGGATCCCACGTGAGCTGACCGTCGTAGTGGGTGTGGATATCGACCCAACCGGGCGTGACCAACAACCCCTCAGCATCGATGTCCTCGGTAGCCAGCCCGGCCAAGCCGCCTGCCTCGGTCGGCACAACATCGGCGATCAGCCCGTCGCGTACTCCGACATCGCCCACGAACCGGGGGGAACCCGTGCCATCGACAACGGTGCCGCCGCGTATGGCCAGGTCATAATCGACGTCGCTCACCGCAGCTGCCTCGCTGAGCAGCCCCTAGTCGCGAGCGGACGGGAGTGGGCGCCCTGGCACAGTCGAGGCGATACCGAGTTCACTGCGCTATCAAGCATTCTAGGAAGGACCCCCTGAGCTACCGTACCCCGCCATGCAGCCCGGCATGAATGAGGATTCATGACGTCGACCCTTGATTGGTACGGATGTTCAACGTTCCGTTTACGAACGGGTGACGTGTGCATCTTCCTCGATGCCTACATCGATCGGGTACCGAACGCGGCCGGAACCGGGCTGACTGCTGACGACATCGACGACTGTGATTGGCTGGTGATCGGCCATTCCCATTTCGACCATCTGTGGGGCGCCGAGCGAATCGCGACCAACACCGGTGCGCGGGTGATCGGCAGTTATGAGACGGTCCGGCTCCTCGAGCTGGCAGGAGTTCCTACAGAACGGATGATCTGTGTCGCCGGCGGTGAACGAATCGACCTCGGCGGTGGGGTGACAGTCGAGGTTTTCCCGAGCCAACACTCCTGCGTCTGGTCCCACGACCACCCCATCCAATCCGACGAAGTCTGCCTGGGTGACACCGATCTCACCTGGCAGCAACAGCAGGCTCGGATGTCGGGGTTGGTCGAGTGGATGCGAAGCCTCGACCAGGAGTCCAGACGCCATCTCAAGACAAGCGACCAAGGTGCGCGCGGCGATGGCGGGGCACTGGTCTACCTGTTTGACACGCCAGATGGGACACTTCTCTATCAAGACACATCAGGCCACTGGAGCGGCATATTCGACAACCTCCGACCCGATGTGGCAATCCTGGCTGCTGCCGGCCGAGGGAATGTGGACGGAGAGCCGTTCCAAGGAACACTTGCACAGTTCGTGGCCGAGCAAGCCAAACGGCTCGATCCGAGTCAGGTCGTCTTGTGCCATCACGACGACTGGTTACCCGGCTTCTCGACGCCTACCGATATCGAACCCATCCGCTCGGAGCTGGAGCGAGCGGTCCCGACGACCCGACTCCTGGAGCTTGGCTACACCGACGCCACTGCGGTGCTGCCCGTCGACTAGTTGGGTTGCGGTTCACCAGGCAAACCCAGGAACCGTTCCCCTAGTATGTTCCGCTGGACCTCGTTGGTGCCGCCGGCAATGTGGTAAGCGGGCGTGCCGGTCACGTGTTCGGCCCAAACGTGGTGCTCGTTGGCTTCGACCACCAGAGCTGGTCCCAGCAAGTGCGATACGGCGGCAGTCACCAGGTCCATCTGAAGCCCGTACAACAGTTTCCCTATATTGGCGTCGGCGCCCGGCGGGCCCTCGTTGCCCGAGGCGGAAGCTCTCTGCGCATTCCACTGAATGAGCCGGTCACCGATGTACAACCTGGCGAGTTGTTGCCGCACCAACGGCTCAGATTCTCGCCCGAGACCCAGCGCCAGATCGCGGACCTGCCTGTACGACCCTCCGGCTGTCCAGCTCTCGGTCCCACTGCGCTCGTAGCTCAACTGGGCCATGATGATTCGCCACCCTTGGCCCTCGTCGCCGACCCGTAGAGAGTCCGGGATCAACACATCGGTCAAGAAAACCTCGTTGAACGATGAACCACCCGTCATCTGCTTCAGGGGCCGGACCTCGATCCCAGGGGTATCGAGAGGCACCATGAACGCCGTCAGCCCGCGGTGTTTGGGAGCATCAGGGTCCGAACGAGCCAGCAAGAACCCCCACTTCGCGATCATCGCTCCGGATGACCACACCTTCTGACCATTCACCTCCCACTCGTCGTCGTGGCGCACGGCTCTGGTTGACAGCGAGGCAAGATCGGATCCGGCATTCGGTTCCGAGAGCAACTGCGCACACATCTCCGAACCAGTCAGCATCGGCTCGAGGAGGTCCTCCTTCAAAGCCGAGCTGGCGAAGTCCCTCAGCGACGGCGCGATCATGCCAGTGGTCACGATGAACGTCTCGTGCAGGTCTGGGGTGGCGAAGTGCTTCTCCTCGGTACGAAACGCCTGAACAAACGAGTTCGGGAGGCCTTGACCACCATCCTCGACGGCCCAGTCGATCGCCGCGAATCCCGCCTCGAGCTTCTTCTGGTGCCACTCGACGGCACGAGCGATGTTCTCACGCTCGGTATCGAGGTCAACGTTTAGGTAAACGTGAACCTCGACTGCGTCAGACGCTGTCGTCGGCCTCGGCTCGGCATTCTGCTCCAACCAGGCCCGGGCGCGATCCCTGAATGCTTCGGCAGTCTCTGTCTGGTTCAAAGCTGCCAAGTCCTCCGGTCGCCCACGCGCATCAGCCGACCGAATTGAAGATCGTCGAAATGTGCTCCGGCAACCAGGTCGGCGCCCGACTCCAGCTCCCGAGCCAGATGCTCACGCGTTGCACGAGCCCCGACCGGGTCGACATCGAACACGCCCTCCCAGTCATTCTCGGTCAACTCCAGTGGGCAGTGGGCGACGTCTCCGAGAAGCAAGGCTCTCTCTGACCCGCTCGACAGAACGACAATCGTCGACCCCGGGGTATGGCCCGGAGCATGGCGCACGGTGACTCCGGGAGCGATGACACAATCCGAATCGAACAATTCCAAGCGGTCGACGACCGGGGACATTTTGCGTTGGACATGTGCATCGGCCTGTTCCCCTTCGCCAAACCACGCCCAGTCAGCCGCATGGCAACGAACGGTTGCGTTGGGGAAAGTCACCTCCCCTCGCCTGGTGACCCAGCCAATGTGGTCGAAGTGGAGATGGGTCAGCAACACATCGGTGATGTCATCACACGTCAATCCGACCTCGCCCAGGTTCGCTACCAGCTCACCGCCCTTGATCGCATCGTTCTCGACACCACCGACCCCTGCGTCGACCAGAATCGTCCGGCCAGACGAGTGCACCAGGAACGCTCCGAGGGGAAGCTCCATCTTCGCCTGACCCATCAGTAGCTCCTCGTGGCGAGCCCACCCGGCCGCCTCATCACCGGTAGGGCGGAGCAAGTCCCCGGCCTTCACGGTGAAGGTCCCATCGAACACCGGAGTGATCGAGACCGTGCCGATGTTGGTGCGCCGGCTCAGATGCCCGTCAGCCACCTCGGCGTCCTCTCATTGCTGGAGGTCGACCTCAGCGCCCGCCAAGAGAGACATGTACGCGTCTTCGCCGCGGGCATCAACGAGGTCTTGTACCCAGCTGTGAAACCTCTGTCCGCCCAGCTCGTTTCGCCCGTAGAGAAAGTGATCCTTGGCCCCGGTCTTCACCGCCTTCTGGATGCGCAGCCCGGTGTAGTAGTCCTGGTCCCTGACCACGTGCATCAAGAACTCTTTCTGGGCCTCGATTGCTTGTAGATCGATGTCGTCGGGCTCGAAGGTCGTGAAGAAGTTCTGAATGGTGTGGGACGTGTCGGGGTCATCACCCGGAAGGAGCTGAGAGATCATGTAGATCCGTCCCCCGAGTGCATCGTCGGGCCGATCGGGACGTGGTGGGAGCCGGAAGTTTGCGATGGAGACGTGTGGGAAGACCGTCCAGATCCCGCCCAACAGCGCCACGGTGTCCCATTCGTCCTCGGCTACGTCGTCGAGGACCAGGAATCGCGCGTCGGGCGGGCTCATGCGCTGGTGAGGACCCCATGCGTCATACGCCGCCCGGTCGCAATACTCCTCACCAAATCCTTCCCGGTGGAGAACGGGGAGGTGGTACTGATCGATGTAGCCGTCGAACGCGACTTTCCAGTTCGGGCCGTCGAGACTCTGTCGCCCCACGAAGTGGCACTCGTCGAACCTGTGGTGAGCCAACAACCCGTCATAGCCGCAGAGAAACTCGTCGAGGTGCAGCTCGACCCCGGGCGTAATGGTTCCGAACACCAAACCGGACCGCTCCTCGCATGCCAGTGGGGTGAGTCCATGTGCGTCGGTGTCAATTTCACCAAACATTGCTTGACCACGACTCCCGACCAAGGCACCACCGTCGTCGTATGTCCAGGCGTGATAGGGGCAGGCGAAACGGCGTGCCTTGCCGTTGCCCTCCTCCACGACGATCGCCCCTCGATGGCTACACATGTTCACGAAGGAACGCACGACACCATCTGAGCCTCGCACTAACAAGATCGGGACGCCCGAGACGGTCAGGGCGCGATATGCACCAGGTTCGGGCAACTCCGCGCTGAATCCCAGCACGAGGGGCACGCGCCGGAAGATCTGCCTCATCTCCTGTTCCCAACGCTCTCGGTCGTAGTAGAGCTCGGAAGGCACCTCCATGACCGAGTCCGCGAGGGGGCTAGTTCCTGCTTTGGCATGGGCAAGGGTGCGCCGACCCATCTCGACCAGGAGGGCTCGGCTCATGAGGACATATCCGCCGACACGAAATCGATTTCGAGGCTCTTGAGCCCGCGTAAAGCAAAGCTGGGCTGATACTCGAACCGATTCGACTCGGACAGGCTGACCGATTCGATCCGTGCTGCCAGCCTTTCCAGGGCCACGTTCCCCTCCAGCCTGGACAGGCTGGCGCCGACACAGAAGTGAGTCCCCTTGCCGAACGCGAGATGGTCTCTGGGGTCGGTGCGGTCGATCCGGAACTCGTTCGGGCAGGTGTAGTTGGTCTCGTCGCGGT
>JBPCTU010000546.1:0-4456 GCA_051011515.1 Acidimicrobiales bacterium | reverse complement strand
AAGCAAGTGACGAATGAGAGTCCCGTCCGCGATTTTTGCCATCCAGCTGTCGCAGCGCAACGCCGCAGATCTCACACCCGAGGAGCTCGAGGCCCAGCAGTTTGCAGCTCGATCTGTCTCGTGGCGTACGGAGGTAGAGGGGACGGTGGCAGTGTCGGCAAGGCTCACGCCTCTCCAGGCCGCGTGCTTCTGTGCAGTGATCGATTCCGCCGTGATGGCGCGCACCGACGCGCCCGCGGACGCGTCGCTTGCCCCACAACGCGCCGACGCATTGGTGTCGGTTTGCGAGACCGCTGGCGGTGCCTATACGAAGACCACCAAGGCCGAGGTGGTCGTTCACCTCCACGCGTCCGCGTACGGGTCCGTCGAGGCCGTCACCCGGCAGGGCGCCCCGGTTCCGTTGGGTCAGCTCGAGGCTCTGGTCGACGAGGCATCGCTCAGAGCACTCGTCCACGACGCCGAAGGCCACCCGATCGATGCTTCACCCGCCCGACGGTTTCCCACCAAACGTCAACGACGAGTTCTGGAGGCCCGAGACCCACAGTGCTCAGAGCCCGGCTGTCGAGCGACAGCGTTTCTCGAAGCCCACCACAAGAAACACCTTGCCGACGGAGGCACCACCACCCTCGACAACCTCGAGCTTCGGTGTCGTTTTCATCACCAACGATCCCACCGCGTCTACCGTTGAGCCATGGCGAGCTGTCGGCGATGGCAGACTGACCGGCGTGTTTGCTGACCTGCCGCCTTCCGCAACCGTCGACGCGTGGTTCGACCGGCTCGAGGCGATCCCGGCGTTGAACGTGGCGGACTTCGGTTCTGGTCTTTGCAGGCGTCGGATTCGCTTGGCGAAGATCGGCGATGGTTTGGTGGTCGGTGAGCTGGAGGACGACTTCCACCACTTCCGGATCGAACTGGAGCACGACGGCGTAACGATCTTGAGAGCGACAGGTACGCCGTTGCGAGGGCCGTGGTCGACGTGCATGGACGTAGCCGAGCCATTGAGGGCGATCGAAGGCGAACCGTTGTCCAGCCGGTCAACCGCGATCGGCGAGTACGCCGAGGCCACGCGGAATTGCACTCATCTGTTCGACCTCACGGGACTCGCGGTCGCCCATGCGAGCCGGGATGTCGATGTGCGGCAGTACGACCTCGCGATGACCGACCCGGTGGACGAGCACAACGAGCTGGCGTTGTGGCGAGATGGAGAGTTGCTGATCTATTGGAAGCTCGATGGACCCGAGATCGTGGCTCCCGCTGAATGGGTGGGGGTGCCGCTTCAGAGCAAGTTCATCCCGTGGGCAGAGGAAAACCTGGACGAGGACGTGGCCGAGGCAGCGATTGCGCTGCGACGGATGTTGCACATTTCGATGGGGCGCGGGTTCGACTTGGACGCCACCGAGAGCGCCGCCGAGCATCTCGATGGACCGGTTGGCCGTTGCCATACCTACCAGCCAGAGGTGCTGGTCGGCGCAATCAGAAGCTCTGGCTCGGTCCGGGACTTCACCCAACCCGAAGATGGAGCAATGTTGCTGGCCGACATGTCGACCCGGGGTGACGGTCGCAGTTGACGCTCAGGCGTCGCCCAGAAATTCGTCGATTTCGTCCAGGACCCGACCCCAGGCAGGTTCGGTCGGCGAGAACAGGTGGTTCCTGCCCTCTAGCGGAACAAGGCGGCTGCCCTTGATCTTCGACGCTGCGAGCAGACCCTGGTCGAAGGGGACGCGCATGTCGTCGCGTACGTGGAGAATCAGGGTGGGGACGTCGAGCTGCTCGGCCAGCTCGGTGACATCGGCGGTGGCCCACTCTCGCATCAGCTCGGCGGCGTTTCGGGCCGGGGTGGTTCGCCGCAGCAGCTCACAGAACGCCGACCACAACTCGGGTGAGTCTGGCATGAACTCCGATGCGAAGATCTGGCGGAATGCGGGGTCGTCGCGGCCCCAGCCGAGGCGGGCCATCTCGACGTAGAGCTGGGCTTGTTCGATATCGGTCTCCGATGTCGCCCGGACCATCGAGCCCTCGAGGAATGTGTTCAACAAGATCAGGTGAGAAACCCGGTCGGGGTTGAGCGCCGCATACTTGACGGCGACCGATCCGCCCTGGCTGACGCCCAGTATGGGGAACCGTTCCAGACCAAGCTCGTCGACGACTGTGGCCAGGTCGCGAACCCAGGCGTCGTGCGACCAGTCCTCGACGTCGTGGTCGGAAAGACCGCACCCGCGCTCGTCGTAACGAACCAGGGTCCGGTGCCGCGAGAGGCCGTCGAGCCAGTGTCGCCAGACGGGGCTGTGCCAGTCGTAGTCCAGGTGGGTGATCCAGTGAGCGGCCTTCACCAGCGGGGGTCCGCAGCCGACGGTGGCGTAAGCGATTCGGACGCCGTCGCCGGCCGTGCAGAGGTGTATGCGTTGGGACGGCGGTTCGATGTCAGCAATGGCTTCGGCAGAACCATCGTCACCGACTTCGACATCAGCGACCAGCTTGTACCCCCGCCCATGGACCGTCGCTATCACCTCTTGCCGAGACCCATCATCGCCGAGTGCCTGGCGAGCCGCCTTGATGCGAGTCGTCAGGGCGGACTCAGAGACGAAGCGGTCACCCCAGACGGAATCGAGGATTGCCTCCTTGGTCACGAGCTGACCATGGTGTTCGAGCAGCACGGTGATGACGTCGAAGACCTGCGGTTCGACATTGACCGGATCATCACCGGCGAAGAGCTCGTAGCTGGTCGTGTCGAGCGTGAACCCGCCGAATTGGTACTGCATCAGGCTCGTTACTTCGACACTCGCCAAGCCGGACGGGGTGAGTCCGGGTCCACACCCAGAGCGGACGCCGGCCTCAGTTCCAGCACACTTGGCATTCGTCGCACCAGAGCCTTCTCGCCTTCGAAGGTCAAGAGGCCGGCTCGGACCGCCGTATTGACGTCGAGCTGGTGGTAGAAAATGCGGTATAACTCGGCCAGCTGTGCGCGAACGGTCACGTCGACTTCGAATCCGGGATCGGCGTCACAGACCGAACACCCGGCTTGTTCGAAGACCACCCAAAATCTCTCGGGGCGGCCCAGCAGCTCGAAGGCCACAACTACTCGACGTTCAGGGAGCTGGCTCCCGTCCATCCGGGGGTGGGCGTGCCACATGAGCGAGACCGGGTCGAGGTCATCGGGGTCGGGGTATGCCAGAAGCCACTTTTCGCCCCATGCGCCAAGTCCGAACACGATCGGACGTAGCTCCTGGGCCGCCGGGGTAAGAAGGTATTCGCCGTCGAGTTTCTCGACCAGGTCGGCGCCTTCGAACTCCCGTAGCCGTTTCGAGAGCATGGTTCGAGACATGCCGGGCAGACCCCTGGCGATGTCGTTGAACTTCGTCGCACCGATGAGAAGTTCGCGCAGAACGAGGATGGACCAGCGCTCGCCGAGTACCTCCACCGACTTGGCTATCGGGCAGTACGTCCCGTAACTCTTCACTCAACTCCTCAGGTCCAGAATTGCTACTGGTCGAGTCCATTATCCGCACTGGTTCGCAACGCGTCCATCGGGGAACGTCTGAGTACATCAACCAGCGCCCAAGAACGGCCGCAGGAAACAGACAGGAGAACCAGATGGGAGCAATGACAGAGGTAGCCCTGGAGCTACGCGAGACCTTCGACAAGCGGGCGGGCGAGGCAGACCTCACTGGGACGCTTCAGGTCGACAATTACAGCGACATGGCCGAAACCGGCTACCTCCGAGGGGCCGTGCCGGTCGAGCTTGGTGGACTCGATGCCGATCTGGCGGAGTTCGCAAATGCCCAGCGAACCCTGGGCTGGGGGTGCGCGAGCACAGCACTTGCCGTGAACATGCACCACTTCCAAATCGGCGCCGCGGCCGAGAAGTTCCGTGCCACAGGAGCGAACGAGGATGCGTTGCGACGAGTCGTCGACGAAGCCGTAGTGCTCGGCTCAACGGCAGCCGAAGCGGTCGTAGCCGGTAGCTGGGACACCCCGACCACCGCGACAGCTGAGGCCGACACTTACGTGATCAACGGCCGGAAGTTCTTCTTCAGCCAGTCACACATGGTGGACATCGTGCGGGTAAATGCGCGCGACACCGAGACCGGTGAGATCCTGGCGGTTGCTGTGCCCATGAACGCCCCAGGTGTGAGCATCATCGACACGTGGGACACGCTCGGGATGCGGGCCACCGCAAGCAACGACCTGGTGCTCGACAACGTCCGAGTCCCCGCATCCGCAGTGGGTGTCAGGCTGTCGCCTGACGCCCCGACCTGGGATCCGGCATTCGCGGGCGTAGTGAAATGGTTCTTGTCGGGTGTGACCGGCGTGTACATGGGCATAGCCGACAGGGCCCGTGAGGTAGCACGCGAATCGCTCACGTCCGGATCGAAGTCCACCTCGAGAGACGATGTTCTCACCGACACACTCCTGGGCGAGTTGGAGATCACCCATCTCACCGCTTCTGCGGTGCTCG
>JBPCTU010000545.1:0-5262 GCA_051011515.1 Acidimicrobiales bacterium | reverse complement strand
CGACCGTGGGAGCCCGCAACCGGGAGTTGCTGATCGCTCTGGCAACGATCGCTTTGGGCACCGTGCTCGCCATAGCAGTTGGGTTCATTGTCAGCTTCGTGGCGAGCGAGACAATCGTCGGGCCCGTAGATCTGCCGGCCGAGGTGGAGGCGCGTACCTTTCCTGGCCTGTTGGATCTGGGGATCGCTATTACCGCCGGTGCTGCCGCGGGGTACATTCTGCCTCGGCGGGCCACTACCGGGGCGCTTCCCGGTGTGGGAATCGCGGTCGCACTGGTTCCTCCGTTGGCCGTGGTGGGCATTACGTTCGAGGCCAACGCGGACACCGAGTCGGCTAACGCCTTCTTGCTCTACTTAACCAACCTGGCCGCCATCGTGTTCTCGGCCGCGTTCATGCTTCTGTTGGCCGGCTTTCGGCCCCATGTCCGCCGATCACGCTCCGCCCTTGCCATCCGGGTGCTGATCACCGTCGGAGCCGTGCTAGCGGTGGCGGTGCCGTTGAGCTGGCATACCGAATCCACTCTGGACGACAGCCGTCTGAGACGAATTGCCGCCGAGTCGGTCAGCGAGTGGGATCCCTCGTCGCGCATCGACGATCTCACCGCCGACGTCCGAGGCGATACCGGCCACGTCCAGATCCTCCTCGAGGGAGCGAACAAACCCCAAGAGGTGTGGCTACTGGCTCAGGACATCCAAACACGGTTCGGCGGTCCGATCGTGTTCGAGCTTCGCTATTCCCAGGACCTTCAGTTCCAGGTGACCGTGCGATGAACCCTCGACTGGCGTCGGTTCTTGTGGTGGCCGCTCTCACTGCCGCCGCCTGCGCCGGCGGGGATGCCCCAGCGCCCGCAGACGATGCGGTGACCGTGGAGATCTTCGGACCGTTCCGTGGCACAGAAGCAGAGCTGCTGGTCGCCTCCCTTGCCCCGTTCGAAGCGGCGACCGGGATCGACATCCGGTACACCGGCACCGGTGCCTTCGTCTCCGATCTCCAGGCTCAGGTCCGCTCGGAGAACCCGCCCGACATTGCGCTCGTTTCTCAGCCAGGGCTCGTTCAAGAGTTCGTCGAGATAGGCGAAGTCGTCCCTCTCGATGCCAAGACTCTCGCGGCCGTCGATACCAACTACACCGAACAGACCCGCGCCCTCGGTGAGATCGACGGCGTCGCCGTCGGGGTCCCCGTGCTGATCAGCCTGAAAAGTCTGGTGTGGTACCGGCCCGAGATCTTCAATGAACTCGGACTCGAGATCCCTACCACCCTCGACGAACTCGAGATCCTGGCCCAACAGGTCCAAGAGGCCGGGATAACGCCATGGTGTCTCGGCATTGAGTCTCAAGCCGCCACCGGATGGGTTGCAACCGACTGGACCGAAGAATTCGTTTTGCGACAGTCCGGACCCGAAACGTACGACGCCTGGATCAGCGGCGATGTTGACTTCGCAGACCCAGCCATCGCCGACGCCTTCACTGCGTTCAAGGAACTCGTCCTAGTCCCGGGCCGAACCGTGGGTGGGATCTCCGGGGTCCTACGCACCTCGCACCGGGCCTCACCTCTCGGACTGCTCGGCGAACCACCCCAGTGTGTCCTGCACCGACAGGCGAGCTTCATCATCAACTCTTTTCCACCCGATCTTCAGTTCGGTCCCGACGGCGACATCGATTTCTTCGTGTTCCCCAGCCTGAGCGACGAACCAGCGCCGCTGCTGGTCGGCTCGACCCTCGCTGTCAGCTTCGCCGACCGACCCGAAGTCGCCGCCGTAATGGCCTATCTCGCAACCCCGTCTTCAACTCGCATCTGGGCCCAGGCAGGCGGACTGGTCCGTCCCCATAGCACCGTGGACCTCGAGCAGCTCACCGCCGTCGATCGAGCGGCAACCGAGGTCATCCGCTCCGCGGCCGTCATCGGCGCCGACGCCTCCGACGCCATGCCGCCAGACATCGGAACCGCGCTGCTTTGGCAGGAGATCACCCGCTGGATCGCCGAAGACATCACCTACGACCAGCTCGCCCAAACCCTCGACAACGCCCCGGGTTGGGACTGAGCTGTCCTCAGGTAGTCACCTTCATCGGCGCTCGTACATGCTCTCGACCACATCGGCGTGGTTCGCAACGACATTCGCACGGCGCACCTTCATCGTCGGCGTCAGCTCGCCCGAGGCTACGGTGAAGTCCGATCGGAGCACCCGGAAGGCCCGGATTCCTTCCGCACGCGACACCTGCTCGTTGGCAGCGTCCACGGCTTGTTGGAGCTCGGCATGCAGATCGGGATCCTCCGCCAGCTCCTCGATCAGTGACCCTGGCGCCGTTACCTGCCGGTCGTTGTCACTCGCCCAGGAACCCAGGGTCTGCACGTCGAGCGTCAGTAGCGCAGCGACGAAGGGACGATCGTCACCGACGACGACCGCTTGGCTAACCAGTGAGTGAGCCGCGACCTTCGTCTCCAGAACCGCCGGTGCGATGTTCTTGCCGCCCGCGGTGACGATCAGATCCTTCATTCGGCCCGTTATCACCACATGACCGTCGTCGTCGATCTTGCCGTAGTCGCCGGTACGGAAGAACCCGTCGGCAAACGCTTCGGCCGTCTCCTCCTCATTGTCCCAGTACCCGTCGAACATCAAATTGCCGGCGAGGAGGATCTCCCCAGCATCGCTGATGACGACGTCGACACCGGCCAGCGGTGGGCCCACCGTGCCCGGCTTCGCATGGCCCACACGATGCACGGTGGCTGGCCCGGTGGTCTCGGTGAGTCCATAACCCTCGAGGACTTCGACACCGACGCCACCGAAAAACCTCGCCAAGTCGGCGTTCAGAGGAGCGCCACCGGAGATCACAAACTGCAGATTGCCCCCCATAGCCTTGCGCAGCGTGTCGAACACCAGCGCATCGGCCGCCTTGTGGGCGAGCCGAAGCGGCCATGGCGGCGCGGTGCCGGCAGCCTTGTGCGTCCCCAGGTCTCTGGCGACCTTTGCCGCGAGATCGAAGATGTGGCGCTTGATACCCGTGCCAGCCTTCTGAGCCGCGCCATCGTGAACCTTCTCCAGCACGCGCGGAACCACGGTCAGCCACGTCGGTTTCACCGTCGCCAGGTCACTGAGCAACGTGCGGACCCCGCCACCAAAGGCCACCGGCACCCCTGCAGAGATCGCCGTCAGCTGTACGACCCTAGCCAAGATGTGGGCCAGCGGCAGAAATGTCAGAGTGCGGTTACCTTGGCCGACAAGCTGGGGCATGGTGATCTCGACCTGACGGACTGTCCAGATCAGATTGAGATGGGTGAGCACGCAGCCCTTGGGGCGTCCCGTGGTTCCCGAGGTGTACACGAGTGTTGCCGGGTTGTCATGGTGAATGGTCGACGCTCGGACGTCGAGCTCGTCGGGATCGATCGTCGCGCCCAGGGCACGCAGCTCCTCAAGACCGTCGGATTCGATGGTGAACACCCGGTCCAAGGCCGGCGCGGCCTCTCGGACCGACTCGACCATGGTCGCAAGCTCGTCGTTCTCGACGAGCGCGGCGGTGGCCCCGCTGTCCCGGAGGATCCACTCCACTTGATCCGCCGACGACGTCTCGTAGATAGTGACGCTGACCGCGCCGGCGTGCCAGATCGCATAGTCCAGCACAGCCCACTCGATTCGGGCATGACTGAATATCGCCACCCGATCTCCGACCTGAACGCCAGCGCCCACAAGCCCGGCGGCGAGCTGCCGAACTTCGCCCAGCATTTCAGATGCCGAGACGGTCGAAACGTCGTCACCCTCGCAGACCATGAGTGCAGTGGAAGTGCCATCGGCCGCGGCCCGATCTCGCAGTGCCTCCAGCACGTTGTCTTCGGCGGCAACCGAAGCGATCACTTCACTAGGCTCGGTCATCAGGTCTTCCCGACCTCCACGGGAGTAGCCCAGAGAACAGCGGACCGAGCACGGGCGATGGTCAAGAAGTAGGTAACAGCATCCCGGGGCCCATCATTGATGTCGGGGTCTGCTGTCTCTGCCACTGCGTCCAACGCCCGAGCGGAGTCCTTCGACCCGGGCTCAGTCATCGGGTAAGGTCCACTGCCTCCTGTCGTCGTTCGCCGCATAGCACATCTCTTTCAAACTCGCTGGTGTTGATCACAACGCTCGCGGCGGGCCGTTGCAGCGTTGTTACCGCTGTGTTACCGCTGGCGAGATAGGGCGGTCGCCGTGATCAGCGGATCTGATCGACGGGGTCTTTGACGCGCCGCCGTCGCGCCCGCAGCAGTTGGATTCCGCCGATCGCGACCCAACCCAGGCCAAGGAAGGCACTGAGGGTGAACACGGACGCCGCGAAGTTGGTGACCGGCTCGAGTGGGCTTCCGTCGAGCTGTGATGTGCTCGCCGCGATTGCCGAACCGATGATCAAGCCCACGACGAGCACGCCGAGGGTGAGCATCCGTGCCACACCCTGAAGCCTGTCGATCTGCTTGTCGAGAGCGCTCGTGTCGACTTCGACCTTGAGCGCACCGCGTTGCAGAAGGCCCAGCCACTTCAGGACCCCGTCGGTGACCGACGGTAACTGCTCAGATACCTCCCGGACCATGTAGTTCGCTTGGCTGACGGCGACGTCCTTGACCGCATCGAAGGTGATCGCGTCCCGGGCTTGTCGCTGTAGCGACTCAACGGCCACCTCGGTGAAGGTGGCCCCCGTCCAGTCCGGTACCAACGCCCGGGTGATCGCTTCGGCTTGAGCCATCGACTTCATCGCCAACGTGAGGGCAGGATCAAAGCGGTAACCCCCGTCGCGGAGGATGTCGATCCCTAACGGCAGTACTCGACCAACGAGCTGCACCTTGCGGCCCGGAGGCGGATCGAGGAAGGGGGTCAGCTTGCGCTCGAAGTCTTGGTAATAACGCTCGTCGTCGGTCTCCTTAAACGGCACCGAGAGTGACTTCATCGTGTGGGCGAGTCCCTTGATGTCCCCATCGCTCACCGTCATCATCAGACTGCCGAGTTTGAGTCGGTGCTGGAACGTCAACTCGCCCACCATGCCGGTGTCGAGCATGGTGATGTCGCCGGTCTCAAGGTCGACGAACACGTTGCCCGGGTGGGGGTCGGCGTGGAAGAAGCCATCGATCATGAGCATCCTCACCGCGGCGTCGACAACGTTCCGAGCCAGTTGTTCGGAGTCGAGCCCAGCAGCAGCGATCGCCTCCACGTCCGTCGACTTGACGCCAGGGATGAACTCGAGCGTCAGGACACCGGCTGACGACAGGTCGTACTCAACCTCCGGAACCCGGACGCCCGACACG
>JBPCTU010000544.1:0-3096 GCA_051011515.1 Acidimicrobiales bacterium | reverse complement strand
AGGCGGCGCAGCGATCCTTGCCTGGTACGCGGTCTCGGTCATTGGGCCAAAGGTCGTACCCGTCGGCGAAGCGGTGGTCACCCGCCGCAACAAGGTCGCCTACGTCGGCGCCATCGGAGCGCTCTGGTTCGCCTCGGACTGGCCCATGCACGACATCTCCGAGGAATACCTCTACTCGGCCCACATGCTCCAGCACCTGATCATCTCGTTCATCGTGCCGCCGTTGCTCCTGGTCGCGACCCCTGAGTGGCTGGCTCGGCTGTTCATGTCACCCGACGGTCGAGCGGGGCAGTGGATCAGGCGCTTCGCACATCCGGTTGTGGCCGGCGTGCTGTTCAACGTGGTGATCGCGCTGACGCATCTGCCTGCAGTGGTCAACAGCTCTGTCGAGTCGGGTCCGTTGCACTATGGCGTCCACTTCGTGGTGTTCACAGTGTCGATGTTGATGTGGATCCCGGTGGTGGGGCCAATCCCCGAGCTGCGGCTGAGCCTGCCGGGACAGATGGTCTACCTGTTCTTGATGTCGGTGATCCCAACAGTTCCGGCGGGTTTCCTAACCTTCGCCGACGGCGCCCTGTACGACGTCTACGACCATCAGGTTCGGCTCTGGGGAATGGACATCACCGCCGACCAACAGCTCGCGGGCCTCATCATGAAGTTGGTCGGGGGCATGTACCTGTGGGGTTGGATCATCGTGCGCTTCTACCAGTGGAACGAGGAGACTCGTGGGTCCACCGAGCTGGTGTTGGTGGAGACGAAGGGTGACGATGAAGACCCGCTCACATTCGAAGATGTTCAGGCGGAATTCGATCGCACCGACCCGGCTACCACCGAGAGCTGAGCAAACCTGGTAGGTGGAACCCGGTCGTTGTGTCAGCCGGGTGGTCTGATGTTGTCGAGGCCGCAGAAGGGTCTCAGTACCTCGGGCACCAGAAATGAACCGTCAGACTGTTGGCAGTGCTCCATCAAGAACACGAGCGTTCGTCCCACTGCGCAAGCCGTGCCGTTCAGCGTGTGCACCAGAGCGGTGCCTTCTTCGGCTTTCTGGCGGACCTTGAGTCGACGGGCTGAGTAGTCGGTGTAGTTGGACGTACTCGTGAGCTCTCGGTAGCGCCCTTCCGAAGGGAGCCATACCTCACAGTCGTACTTCTTCGCGGCGGCTGCACCAAGGTCTCCGGTGGCGACGTCGATGACGCGATATGGCAGGTCGAGCTCATCGAGGATCTCGCGTTCGATCGCCAACAAGACCTCGAGTTCGTCCCATGACTTGGCCGGATCGCAGAAGGAGAACATCTCCACCTTGTCGAACTGGTGAACCCGGAAGATCCCCCGTGTGTCCTTGCCGTAGGTGCCCGCCTCTCTTCGAAAACAGGACGAGAACCCTCCGTAACGCCGAGGCAGCTCGGATTGTTCGAATCGTTCGTTTCGATGGAGGCCGGCCAGCGCGACCTCGCTGGTTCCGATGAGGAACAGGCCGTCCTCGGCCAGTTCGTAGACCTGGTGGCGGTCTGTGGGAAAGAACCCAGCCTCGACCATCAGTTCTTCTCGAACCAACACCGGGGTCACCACTGGGGTGAAACCGTGGCCGACCAGCTTGGTCATGGCCCACTGCACGAGAGCGAACTCCAGCAACACAGCCTCGCCTTGCAGGTATGCGAAGCGACTGCCCATGTTCTGGGATGCCTTCTCGGTCTCGACCCACCCCATGTACTCGCCATAGGCAGCGTGGTCCATTGGGGGCGCAGGCGGTTGGCCGCCAACCTCTTCGATCACCACGAAGTCGTCTTCGTCGCCAACGGGGCTGGAGGAGGCGGCTGGGTTGGGGATTTGTAGTGCCAGTTCCTCGGTTGCTTCCGCTATCGAGGCAAGCTCGGCCTCGCGCGTTTGGAGCACCGATTTGAGCTCCCCAGCCTCGGCGATCTTCGCCTCTCGGTCGGCGGGGTCGGATTTGCCGATCGCCTTGGATGCGGAGTTGGCCTGCCCTCTGAGGTTCTCTACCTCGAGTTGAACCTCGCGACGTTGCTCGTCCTGGTCGAGCAATTGAGTGACCATTTCCGCGGTGGTGCCCTTGTTGAGCGCACCCTGGCGGTAGGACTCATCGTCACGTAGGCGCTTGAGATCGATCACGGAATCCGAGGCTACCGGGCTCGGCCGAGGCCACGGTCAATCCTGAGCAGTCGGCGGTGGTGATCGCTGCGCCTTTCAACTCTGGTCGGCGAGCCTCGCCTGCATGCGCTCTATCCAGTCGATGTAGGTCGCGCTGTCCTGCGCGCCCGGAACCGGCAACACCTCGTTGATCACCACGGTTGGTACTGCCGTGATCCCTTGATTGATGGCGGAGTTGTGCTCCTCGACGACGGTCTCCGCTACGGTCTGGCGCTGTTCGCTCAGGACTAGTTGGAACTCAGCTCGGTCGATCCCTGTCTCCGCCGCAATGTCTGCCAGGACTTCCCAATCCGAGATCGTCCGGTTCTCGGTGAAGTAGGCAGAGAGCAACCGGTCGTGGTGTGGTTTGGCGAACTCCGCCCAGCGTGCCTCCACGACCTTGTGCGCAATCTGTGCAGGGAGGCTGCTCGACGGCGGGTCGTTGGAGGTCGACCAGGGGTTGAACTTCGCCCGTGGCTCCATCTCCGCCATCCGGGACCACCCCTCGGTGTAGGTGACGAACTTGTCCCTGTCGGTCGTCTTTGGCTCGGTTCTCAACAAGAAGCTGTGCCACTTGATCTCGATGCTGTCGCCAAAGTGGCGCTCCACGTCGTCGAGACGCACGGTCCCGACGTAACACCACGGTCAAAGAAAGTCGGACCAGACAGCGAGCGATACCGGTGGGGGCGTCATGGTCTGAACCTACCCCAGTTGATCACCCAAGTTGGATGCCCAACCAGGCGGCACCGATTCCCAGAACAAGTGTTGTTGCCAGGTAGCGGAGCGCAGGCCCTCGTTGCCCGATCTCTGTCGTCTCCGTCACCTCGCGCACGATGGTGGAGAACGTCGAGTAGCTGCCGAGTGCACCAGCTCCGATCAGTATCAAGGCGTCACCGCCGGTGTCATGTAGCAGTCCGAGCAGGAAAGCCGCACCGATATTTGCGGTGAGTG
>JBPCTU010000543.1:0-3465 GCA_051011515.1 Acidimicrobiales bacterium | reverse complement strand
ACCGACTCGAAGTAGGTGAACACCTCGAGTGCGGTGAGCGCGCCGAGCAGGAGAGCGATCTTGATGTACACCCAGTCCGAAACGTGAGACACGTGCGACTCATGGAACACGACGGTCTCATCGGTTGCAGCCATCAGATCGCTCCTACTGCGG
Source organism: Acidimicrobiales bacterium (assembly GCA_051011515.1). Lineage (GTDB taxonomy): Bacteria > Actinomycetota > Acidimicrobiia > Acidimicrobiales > UBA8592 > JBPCTU01. The sequence continues at coordinate 3,312 of JBPCTU010000543.1, read as the reverse complement.
GAAGAGGTAGACGATAGTGAAGATCACGATCCACACGACATCGACGAAGTGCCAATACAGCCCGATTATTTCGAGCTTCTCACTTTGTTTGGGCCCGAGGTGTCCACGGGATGCCTGGATGTACATCGACATCAACAAGATGATCCCTACCGACACGTGCACGCCGTGGAAGCCGGTGAGCGTGTAGAACGACGACCCGAACAGGTTGGTGGTGTAACCAAGGCCCTCTCGGTAGAAGGCAGTGAACTCATAGACCTGGCCACCGACGAAGATCGCCCCGAGAAGTGCGGTGGTGAGAAGCCAGATGCGGGTCCTCCGAATATCGCCGCGCTGAAGAGCCGTTATCGAGAGCACCACGGTGAGCGAGCTCATCAGCAGAACGAATGAGCTGACCGAGGTGAAGGGGATATCGAAGACATCGTCGGGCCCGATGTCATCGGGTCCGATCCGGCCCTTGTTCAGCAGGTAGGTCGAGATCAGCGCACCGAACAACAGGCAGTCAGAGCCAAGGAACACCCACATTCCCAACTTCTCATGGGTGATGCCCAGGGTGGTCGCATGCGGATCGTGCTCGTCGTGGACAGGTTCGGGAGCAACGGTGGTTTCAGTCATTACCGGCCTCCTCGCCTACAGCAGCCGGCTCGGGGTCGACTGAGGCCTGCACATCCTCGGATGACTCCCCGTCTGAGCCGTCCGGATCGGGGCCGGTGTCATCGTCGCCGCCATCGTCATCGTCGTCGCCGTCATCGTCGTGGTCGTGGTCGTGGGCGACGTTGGGGTCGTCGGCTGGCTCGAGGGCCCAGCCGTAGATACCACCGCCGACCAGAAGGCCGCCGATGAGACACAACCAGAGGTTGTAGATGAGGCCGTAGCCGATGATGGGCAGTCCGAGTGCAGCGATCAGCGGGAAGTACGAAGGGGAAGGCAGGTGAACGTCGGTGTTCGATCCGTCTTGGGCAACTTCTTCGGAGGTCGCTCGTCGGACGACTCGCCCATCTTCGTCTCGGCCCCACTTGCGGTGCCAGAACTCGTCCTGGCGCTCGACAACTATCACTTCGTCGAAGTTGTGTTCTGGGACCGGGCTGGCGGTCATCCACTCCAACGACCGCGCGCCCCAAGGGTCGGGACCGGGTACCGGTGTCCGACCGAGCTTGAATGCTCGACGACTCGCGATGATGTTGGCGACGAACAACGCTGTGGCGGTTGCGATCAGGAAGGCCCCGATAGTCGACGCCATGTTCCAGAAATCGAAACCCTGACCCGAGCTGTACGTCTGGATACGGCGGCTCATCCCCTGTAGGCCGAGCACGTGCATGGGCCCGAACGTGAGGTTGAAGCCGAGGAGCATGATCCAGAAGTTCCACTTGCCTGTCTTCTCGCCCAGGAAGTAGCCAAAGGCCTTCGGCCACCAGAAGTAGAAGCCGCCGAAGAAGCCGAGAATGATGCCGCCGAAGATGACGTAATGGAAGTGGGCGACGATGTAGTACGTGTCGGTCTGTTGGGTGTCGGGGCCCGCCAGCGCGTGGGTGACGCCCGACAGGCCGCCGATGGTGAACATGGCCACCACGGCGGTGGCAAAAAGCATGGGTGTGGTGAATCTCAATCGACCACCCCACATCGTGGCCAGCCAATTGAGGATCTTCACTCCCGTCGGCACCGCGATGAACATGGTCGACACCGAGAACGCCGCCACCGAGACCGGACCTATGCCCGAGGCGAACATGTGATGGGCCCAAACGCCCCAACCCATGAAGCCGATGGCGATGCCCGAGAAAACCATGAAGGAGTAGCCGAAGATCGGTTTGCGGCTGAAGGTAGGGATGATCTCCGAGATGATGCCGAAGCTGGGCAGAATCAGGATGTAGACCTCTGGATGACCAAAAATCCAGAACAGGTGCTGCCAAAGCAGCGGGTCCGCACCCTCGGCCACGTTGAAGAAATTCGAGTCGAACAACCTGTCGAAGGTCAGCAGGAACAACGCGATCGAGATGACCGGCATGGCGAACAACAAGAGGAACTGCACCACGAGGAGCATCCACGTGAGCACGGGCATCCGCATGAGCGACATACCCGGCGATCGCATGTTGAGAACCGTGACGATGAGGTTGATCGCACCGACCAGCGATGCGATACCAGTGATTTGAAGGCCGATGGCGAAGAAGTCGAGACCGTTGCTGGGCGAGAACAGAACGCCGGTGTTTGGCGCGTAGGCGAACCACCCTCCGTCGGGAGCGTTCTCCCACCACCCGCCGATGAACATGGAGGACACCAGGAACAACCCACCGCCGAGAAACGCCCAGAAGCTGAACGCGTTGAGGCGTGGGAACGCGACATCTCGCGCGCCGATCTGGAGTGGCACCAGGTAGTTCGCAAATGCCGCACCGAGCGGAATCGCCGCCAGGAACACCATGACAACGCCGTGCATGGTGAAGACCTGGTTGTAGGTGTCAGCCGAAAGGACGGTTCCGTTCGGGACCGCGAGTTGGAGGCGGATGAACAGTGCGTAGATGCCCCCGACCACGAAGAACAGAATTCCGGCGGCGCCGTACATGATGCCGATTCGTTTGTGGTCGACTGTGAAGAGCCAGCTCTTCCAGCCGGTACTGCCCTGGGGTCGAGTGAAGGCGCCGAGGGGTCGCTCGATGGTCTTATCTACATCGCCGGCCTCGAGCTCCAGCGGTTCTTCGCGTTCGATGATCGCCATCAGTGGCTCCTGGTCAGATCATGCGAGGGACGGGTCATCATCAGTCCAGGCTCAGCAGGTAGTCGGTAAGAGCGTCGATCTCTAGTTCACCCAAGTTCAGGTTCGGCATACCGCGGGCCTGCCCGGGCTGGGCGTTGGGCTTCGCGGCGGCCGGGTTCCGGAGCCACGCTTCCAGGACGGACCGGAAGTGCGGGCTGCCTGGGAGGTCGTTGTATTCGCCGGCCAACACCGCCTCGTCGACATTGGGATAAAGCTCGAAGAACGAACCGGCGTAGCTGGACCTCGTTGCAAAGTGGGTGAGGTTGGGCGCCGCACCAGCTGTCAGGTTCCCTGGCTCGAGGTACTTGCCTTGGCTGAGCGATCCGTCCGTGAGATCGCGGTACTCCTGGATGTTTCCATACATCTCGAGCGAGTCGGGTTCAGTCTCTCCGTCTCCGTCGCCGTCGCGTTCGGTGAGCCCGAACACTGCGTGGCAACGGGCGCAGTTGGCCAGGAAGAGCTGCTCGCCCTCGTAGTTCGGATCACTCTCGGCCAGCGGAGTTCGCTCGGTCGTCTGGTTCTGGACCCAGACATCGAAGTCCGGTTCATCGACGGCCACGGTGTACATC
>JBPCTU010000542.1:0-5937 GCA_051011515.1 Acidimicrobiales bacterium | reverse complement strand
GCTCCGTCCCGAATAGAAGTGGTCCCAGTATTGCTGGTGTTCGGTCATGCTGCCCTGCGACTTCTGCTCGCCCGAGAAAGCTCGGAGTGTACTGCGGCTCGGGCGGTGTGATCGACCGGCCCGATGTCGCGGCGGTGTCCAACTCCGAGCTCCTTCGGGAGGCTCGGCGCTGGGCGACTTCCTGCACCCCGACCGCGTCGTCATCGGCGGCGAACCCTCCGGGACGAGCGGGTGGGGGCGCTCTTCGCCGGCCTGCAGACGACAGCGTGGAGCGACGGGCTTGATCTCAGTGTTTCAGGGCGAGCGCTCCGGCGTAGTGGCTGAGCCCGGCGTCTGCGGCCTGAAAGTCCAGCGCCATCAGGAGACGCAGGTACGGATCCACGGGGTCCCACGAGAAGTTGTGAATGATGTCGTTCAGCGCAAGGCTGTAGACGACACCACCGGTGAGGATGATGTCTGCATTCGGAAACACGCCACGCACAGAGCTGAGTATTCGATCGGAGTCGGCCGCTTCGGAGGGGTTGTTGGCGATCATCGACCGGATCGATGGCGGTTTGGAGAACTCCTTGATGACCAGCTCGCTTGGGTTGTTGGGATCCTCGAGATAGGACGCCGGCAGCGCACTGCGGACCTCTGAAGCAAGATCGAGCATCGGCTGGGTCCATTGGAATCGCGACGGCCCAATGAAGCCATACAGATAGAACAGGCCGCCAGATCGAAGTATCGAGCGGCTCCATTCCACGGCCGCGGCAACGTCCAACATGTGGTGGAGCGAGTTGTCCCAGTGGACAAGATCGAACGAACCAAGCGATTGCTCCAAAGCGAAAGCATCGCCGCAAACGAACTCGACCTGATCCTCGAGACCACGGCGAGTAGCCATGTTCTTGCCCGTCTCTATCCGTGACTCGGAGTACTCATAGACGGTCATATGCTCGACTATCCCCGATTCGATCAGATCCATCTCCTTGCCACCCGTGCCGCCGCCCACGGAGATCGCTCGCTGGAAGGGCAGCTCGTCACCGAACCGACGCTCGAGCCACCGGTGCATACCTCCACCCCAGAGCTTCTCCGGCTCTCCACACAACCTTTGATTGACGCGGCGCAAGACGTAGGGGTGCTTCCACCACCGCGTACGGAGATTCTTGTCCGCGCCTAAATTGCGTTGGTTCTCCCGGTCCCACTTCGCAGCAACCCGGTCGACATGGGTTCCAGTCTCGCTATCGGCCACAGCTATCGCCTCCCAGCGCCCGAGCCGCCGAGACCCGGCGGACGGTGGCCTGTGGACCCTGTCCCCGAGCTTGGGGAACACAGCATTCAGGCCTCATTGCCGGTGTCCCTTCCTCTCGCCAACGCGTAGAGGCCCTTGAACGGCGCAGCAGCTGCCAATCCAATCCTCACCACCCGGCGATTCCGGAGACGTTCCAGGTCATTCCTGGTTCGCCTCAGCTCGCGTTCGAGCGCCTCCCTGGATGGCTGATCGGCGACGACACCGCCTCCGGAGCTGAGTCTGGTCACATGGGCCTCAGCGAGGTGCACCCGTGCTAGAAGCTCGGCCCGTTCGCGCCGGGCGCCTTCAGTTGCGAGTGCCTGAGCCTCCAGGTACGCGATCCGCTCGTTCGCGCTCTCGAGCCCGCTGGCAGACACCTCGAGTTCGGCCACCACCACCTCGCGCTCTGCCAGAGCCACCCGAGTGGCAGCGAGTGCCTCCTCCATGGCCCGCGTTCGCAGGCCCTGTTCGGAACGCTCGAGGGCTTCGACGGAGTCCTCCCAAGGTCCCAGGGTCAGGCCACGGTGGATCGAAACAGCGGCAGCCAAAGCAGGGGGGGAGTCGACGTCGTCTGGCGTGTGGTGGCGTAGACCACCATCGATGGCCGCTCGGACCTGGGCCATCGTTTCATCTCTCGCCGGGGGGAGGCCGATGCGTTGAGCAAGATCGGAGCTCACTCGTTCGGGGTCGGACAAGAGGTCGGCGTAGTGGACTACGAGCGGATCTTCGGAGTCCAAGAGTGCCCTTGCGTTGTACCGAACCCATAGTTCGGCGCCTCGGGCCGGGTCCAATCCATTTCGCGCCCGCGCAGACGACGCAACTTCAGCCGGGTGCCTGAGCGCAACAACCGTGACGATGTCATCAACGACCGTCCGCCAGAACGGGAGGAGGAGTGAGGCCCGCGGGTCCTTCCAGCCGAGAACTGAGCTGGATGGGGCGATCGACGACATCAACGCGACGGCTTCCTGCCTAAGCGGGTCGAGAGACTGGTCGTGCTCCCAGCCAGGGGTCGTTGTCGGTGGGTTGTCCCATGTACCACCGAGTTGGCGCAAGACCCGATTGTTCAGTTCGACGACGTGGCGGTTCTCCCAGAACCCGCGCTCGTTGTCGGGCGCGCTCGGCAGGAACTCATTGCTCGATCCAAAGTCCACTCCCAGGATTTCGATGATGCTTGCCAAGAGCGATGTGCCGCTTCTGTGCATCCCAGTGACAAGCACCAGCTTCATCGGCCCTCCCACTCCAGCTCGGACCAAGACCGACCGTCAGACTAAGTCGAACGGTGCGCGCAGACACACTTCGTCCGGTGCGACACCGAGCTTGGTAGCCTGCGGACGCCGACGCGCAAGCCAACGGGGAACCGATAATGCAGGTAATCGACGAGCCGCTGCTTGGGGTCTTGGTGATCAAGCTGAACGTGTTCGACGACGACCGAGGCAGCTTCGTCGAGACCTACAACAGGGCCAAGATGAACACCCTGGGCATCCGGGCGGAGTTCGGGCAAGACAACCAGTCCGTCTCAGCCGCCGCGGAGACTGTGCGCGGAATCCACTTTCAGGTCGAACCAAACGCACAGGGCAAACTCGTGCGCGTGGTGGCGGGCTCGATCTATGACGTAGCGGTCGATCTCCGCCCGGCCTCGCCGACCTATCTCCAACATTGTGCTGTGACTCTGTCTGGCACCGACGACTTGGTCTTCTGGATCCCGGAAGGGTTCGGACACGCTTTCTGCACGCTCGAAGACGACACCGTCGTCGCCTACAAGGCCACCGCTCTCTACGCTCCGGAATCCGATCGATCGATCCGCTGGAACGACCCCGCCATCGGCATCGAATGGCCCATCGACCCCGAGCGGGCGACCTTGTCGGACAAGGACGCTCGCGCTCCGATGCTGGCGGAAATCGAAGGTGAGCTCTGATGAGGGTCCTGGTCACGGGCGGTTGTGGGTTCATTGGTTCGGCGGTCGTGAGGCACTTGATCCACGAAACATCACACGAGGTGTGCAACGTCGACCTCATGACCTATGCGGCAACGCGGGACTCGGTCGCGTCGGTCGAGAACGACCCTCGGTATTCGTTCCGTCGCGCTGACATCGCAGACGCGCCGGCCATGAGTGAGATCTTCGGCGAGTTTCAGCCCGATGCGGTCATGCACCTTGCCGCCGAGAGCCACGTCGACCGCTCGATCGAGGGCCCCGAAGCCTTCTTGCAGACCAACGTGACCGGAACGATGGTCCTTCTGGAACGGTCGCGGGAGCTGCTGGCGGATCGGACACCGTCCCAGGCGGAGGGGTTTCGGTTCCTTAATGTGTCGACCGATGAGGTGTTCGGTGCGCTCCGTACCGATGATCCCCCCTTCACAGAAGCCACGCCCTATTCACCTCGCTCGCCTTATTCAGCGTCGAAGGCATCGGCGGATCACCTCGTCCGGGCCTGGCACGAGACCTTCGGGTTACCCACACTCATCACCAACTGCTCCAACAACTACGGCCCGTTTCACTTCCCGGAGAAGCTCATACCCCTGGTGATCCTCAAGGCGATCGCCAACGAGCCGCTGCCCGTGTACGGAACCGGCGAGAACGTCCGCGACTGGTTGTTCGTGGAAGACCACGCTCGAGCACTCGTGACCGTCTTGCAAAGCGGTCAGGTCGGCGACACCTACCTGGTCGGGGGAAACTCAGAGCGAACCAACATCGACGTCGTACACACGATCTGCGACCTGCTCGACGACAAACTCGGTGCCGGCGCGACCGGCCCACGACGGGGGCTCGTCCAATTCGTGGACGACAGGCCCGGCCACGACCTTCGATACGCGATCGACGCGTCGAAGCTGCGTAACGAGCTGGGTTGGGAACCGACCGTCACCTTCGAAGAGGGCCTCTCCGAAACCGTCGACTGGTACCTCGCGAACGAATCGTGGTGGCGAGCAATACAGGAAGGCGTGTACGACGGTCGGCGTTTGGGAAGCCGTTGACCCGAATACTGATCACGGGGGCCAACGGCCAACTGGGTCGAGAACTGGTGCGCGCTCCCTGGGCCTCGAATGTCGAGCTCACTGCCCTGGACCGGTCCAGGCTGGACGTAACCAACACCTGGGGCGTAAAGAGCCAGGTCGAATCGTCAGAACCCGACGTGATCGTGAACGCTGCCGCCTACACCGCCGTCGACCAGGCAGAGTCCGAGCCTGAACTGGCTACGGCGGTCAACGTCGCTGGTGTGGCCAATCTCGCTGACGCCGCCACCGCTGCCGGCGCGCTCCTTATTCACATTTCTTCGGACTATGTGTTCGACGGAACCAAGGATGGGTGGTACATCGAATCGGATCCCGTCGCACCGCTGGGGGTGTACGGACGCACGAAAGCCGAGGGCGAAGACCGCGCCCGACTCGCTCCCCGACACCTCATTCTGAGAACGGCCTGGGTGTATGGCGCCCTGGGGCCGAACTTCGTGGCCACGATGCGTCGGCTTGGGTCTACTCACGAGGAACTCCGTGTCGTCAACGACCAGATCGGCTGTCCAACGGCCGCCGCCGACATCGCCTCGGCAATCTGCAGGCTGTCGGCTGAGGGCGGCAAGAACGCGCCCATCGGCACGTTTCACCTGGCATCGCCGGAGTCGGCAACCTGGTATGAGTTTGCGGAGACGATCCTGGCGGATCGCATCGAAAGCGGACTGGAGCTCGAGCCGATCCTCACCTCGCAGTACCCAACCGCCGCCAAGCGACCGGCCAACAGCCGTCTCGACTCCTCCGCAATCGAAGAGGTCAGTGGAATCCGTCTGCCGAGCTGGCACGATTCGGTCCCAGCCGTCGTGGCCGAACTAGACGATCGAAGCCACGCCACTGACGGCACTCAGGAGTGAAGTGATGAACATGAGCCCCAGCGCCGGGCAGGCATCGATCAGCACCGGCAATACACGAAAGGGAATCGTGCTGGCCGGCGGCACGGGCAGTCGCCTCCACCCTCTCACGCTGGCAACGTCCAAACAGCTGCTACCGGTCTACGACAAACCCATGATCTACTACCCACTCTCGGTCTTGATGTTGGCCGGATTGCAAGAGATCCTCATCATCACGACGGGGTTCGAACAAGCCGGCTTCCAGCGGTTGCTGGGAGATGGTTCGCAGTGGGGAATCGACATCGAGTATGCGACTCAGGACGAACCCAACGGGATCGCTGAAGCCTTCCTCATCGGCGAGGAGTTCATCGCCGGCGAACCGTGTGCGCTGATCCTCGGAGACAACTTGTTCTACGGCGGTGGTCTTACCGGGCTCGTTCAGGATGCGGCATCCCAAGCAAGTGGCGCCCAAGTTTTTGCCAAGGCAGTTCCCGACCCCGAACGGTACGGCGTGGTGTCTTTCGACGAGTCGGGCTTCGCCACCAAGGTCGAAGAGAAACCGGAGGCCCCCGAGAGCAAGTGGGCCATAACCGGCCTCTACTTCTACGATTCCGACGTGGTCGATATCGCGCGCAGTCTCGAACCAAGCGCCCGGGGGGAACTGGAAATCACCGCAGTCAACGAGGCTTACCTGGACCGCGGGCAGCTGAAGGTCGTACAGATGGGACGAGGTGTTGCCTGGCTCGACACCGGAACCTTCGAGTCTCTGGTCGAGGCATCCGAATTCGTACGGGTCCTGGAAGCTCGCCAGCGGCTCAAGATCGGCTCGCCCGAGGA
>JBPCTU010000541.1:0-5783 GCA_051011515.1 Acidimicrobiales bacterium | reverse complement strand
CGCAAGGCGGCGGTCGCTACTCTCATGAGCCTGGAACGACTCCTGCCAGCGTGAAGTGTGCACATGTGCACACTTCACGCTGGCAGGAGTCGTTCCAGGCTCATGAGAGTAGCGACCGCCGCCTTGCGAGTAGAGCGTCCATCCTCCTGGAGCCTGCCAGTCGGCTTGACGGTTGGATGTTCAGATGCTGGCCTCCAGGCATGGCTCGTTACGACAACTTGTTCGAACCGATCGATGTCGGTCCGACCACAATCCCCAATCGCATCGTTCGGTCGGCTCATGGCACAGTGCTTTCCGGCGAGAAACTGATCGCCTACCACGAAGCCCGTGCGGCCGGCGGTGTGGGGATGTCCACCCTCGAAGCGACAGGGGTGCACATCTCGGCGCCCAGCGGTCTGCCTCTCTATTCCGACGATTGTGTCCCCTTCTACCGCGAGTTGAGCTCGCGAATGGCTCCCTACGGCATGAAGGTGATGCAGCAGATCTATCACCCCGGGGCTGCAACCGCAGCGCGTAAGAGTCCATCGCAGTGGTCGTCATCGCCCATCCCAAACCCGATGGTTGGTGGGATTCCGCTGGAGATGACGACCGGCCAGATCGCCGAAGTGGTCGACGCATTCGCCCAAGCCGCCCGCCGGTGCCGAGAAGGTGGTCTCGACGGTGTCGACGTCCACGCGTCGAGCGGATACCTCATCGAACAGTTTCTGTCCCCAGCCACCAACATTCGTACCGATCAGTACGGGGGTTCGCTCGAGAATCGGATGCGATTCCTCATGGAGGTCCTCGAAGCGATCCGGGCCGAGGTCGACCACGACATCGCGGTGGGCATCCGACTACCGAACGAAGAGTACATTCCCGGCGGCCTGACACCAGCCGACAACGCTGAGGTCGCACAGATCGTCGAGCCGCTCGTTGACTACGTGTCCTTACACATGGGCTCGTACTGGAGATTCCACAAATTGTTGTCGACGATGGATGACCCGCTGGGCCTCGAGGTCCCTTCCAGCGAGGTCATCACCCGGGCGGTGGACAAACCCACCATCGTCGTTGGTCGAATCATGACCCTCGACCACGCCAGCCACTTGGTTGAGTCGGGGATTACAGACATGGTTTCGATGGTTCGAGCGCTGATCGCCGATCCCGAGTTGGTGAACAAAGCTCGACGTGGCGAGGAAGACCGGATCCGACCGTGCATCGGCTCCAACATGGGTTGCGTAGGCCAGCTCATGAGTGCGGGTCGCCTGGGCTGCGTCGTCAATGTGGCTGCGGCAAGAGAGACAGAGGTCTCGTTCGACCCCGACCAACCAGCGGACTCACCAAAACGCATCCTCGTGGTGGGTGGTGGTCCGGCCGGTCTCGAGGCGGCTCGAACAGCTGCGATGCGGGGTCACGAGGTGTTGCTCCACGAGGGCACACGCCAACTGGGTGGCCAGGTGACCATTGCCGCGGCGGCACCCCACCGTTCAGACATAGGCGCGATCACCGAGTGGCTCGCCGATGAATGTGCCCGACTGGGAGTGAGCATCACCCTGAACTCCATCGTCGACCCCGATCTGGTGGCAGAGCTGGATGTCGAGGAAGTGATCATCGCGACCGGCGGGAGCCCGAGGCGGGATGGCTTTCAGCTGTCCACGCCGGTCGACCCAATTTCTGGCCATGATCTTCCCCACGTCTACACGTCTTGGGACGTGTTGGGCTTCGGGGGTCGAGCCCAGGTGGAGGGCCCGGCGGTTGTTTACGACGACACGGGAACCTTCGAAGCCATCTCGGTTGCCGACATGCTCTTGGAATCTGGCGCTTCGGTCACGATGCTCTCGCGTCACGACGGTCTGGGCGCGACTCTCCCGTACCCGCCGGCCACCGTCGAGGCCGCGAAGGAACGACTCATGTCGGGAGACTTCGACTTCATTGGTGGTCACTATCTTCAGGGCATAACCCCAGACGAAGTGATCATGGGGGTGCCCTTTACCGAACGGGTCCGGACCGTGCCGGCGCGAACCGTGGTGCTGGTCACGTACAACCACCCCAACCGCGAGCTCGGCCAAATGCTCGAAGCAGACGGTGTAGGCGTGCATGTCATCGGCGACGCTACGGGCGGAAATGGGATCCAGCGGGCGATCTCCCAAGCGGCGCAGTTGGCTCGCGCTCTCTGAACCATCGAAGTCGGGCGCCTGCCACGCGTGTCAGCCCTCAGGTGCTGTCGACCGGGTTCAAGTGACGGTTTCGGCTGCTTCGGAGTAGCGGGTTCTGATCGCGAGGGCGGGGGTGGGATCTCCGGGCTGCACAGACGGACCCGTTCCGAGTCCCCACGCAGCGGTGACTTCTGAGATGGGTCGGCCGGCGGAGACCGCTGACGCTTGAACGGCGGCACCGGTTGCAACGGTCTCGTCGTCGTCGGGAACGATGATCTCGCGCCCGGCAAGAGTGGCCACCCGTTGTTGGTATGCAGAGGATCTTGCACCCCCGCCGATGAGCAGAAGCCGCCCATCGGTGTCGACGCCGGCAGCCACCAGAGCGTCGAGCCCGGCGAGCAGACCACACACGACACCGTCGTGGGCGGCTCGGGCGAGCTGGGGTCGCGAGGTCTCGTTCGTCAGGCCGGCGAAGGTGCCCGTTGCCTGGGGCAGGTTCGGGGTTCTTTCACCGTCGAAGTAGGGGATCAGGATCGGGCCCGGCTCTTCGCCGGCCTCGAGAGCCAGCTCAGCAAGACCCGGGGCATCGGTGCCCAGCCACGAAGCGACGGTGTCGGTCACCTTGGTGGCGTTCAGCGTGCAGACAAGGGGCAGAAACCCGCCGCTCGCATCGGCGAAACCGGCAACGGCCCCCGTCGAGTCGTTGGTGCCCGATGCGGACACTGCGTAGATGGTGCCAGATGTTCCCAACGACATGACGACGTCACCTGAACCGAGTCCGAGCCCTAGGGCGGCCCCCATGTTGTCGCCACTTCCAGGTGCTACGACGACCTCAGCGCCAAGCCCGAGCGCGTCGGCCGCGTCACGAGTCAACGTGCCGGCTGGTTCACCAGGAGCGAGCACCGCCGGCAACCGTGGCATCCACTTCTCGGGGTCTGCAACCAGAGCGAGGAGATCGGCCCGGTATTCACCCGATGTCGGATCGAACCACCCGGTACCCGAGGCGTCGCCATGGTCGGTGACGTGGCGCCCGGACAGCCGCCAGGTGAGATAGTCGTGGGGAAGCATGACCATCGCGGCGCGCTCGGCGACTTCCGGTTCGTGCTCCAGCACCCAGGCCAACTTGGTGACGGTGAACGAGGCCACAGGGACTGAGCCGCAACCGTTCGCCCACCCCTCAGGGCCCAGCTCATCCACCAGCCGATCTGCCTGTGGGGCCGACGTTGTGTCGTTCCAGAGTTTTGCCGGGCGCAGAACCTCACCGGAGGAATCGGCCAGAACCAGACCGTGTTGCTGGCCGGCCACGCTGATCGCCGACACGCCGTTGCGGTGGGCGCCGAGTTCGTGGAAACAGGTGGCCAGCGCGTCCCACCAGGCCTCCGGGTCCTGTTCGCTGACCGGTGGTGCCGTTGGGGGGTGGGGGGCCGAAGCCCTGGCGACGAGCTCGCCCGAATCAGCGTCGCGGATCTCGACCTTGGTGGATTGGGTGGAAGAGTCCACCCCCGCCACGAGGGTCAAGAGACGCTCCAGATGATCCGGTTGACCTCATTCTCGAGGTGTTCCTGGCGCCCCGACACCGGCTGAGGGTCGATTCCCTCTTTGACCGCTCGGTCGGCCAGGTCGGCCAGATCGATCTCGCCTGCCAGGATCTCCGTGCCGAGCGGCCGCTGCCAGCCGGCATAACGCGTGTTGCGTGCTGACTCGATGGCACCGTCTTCGAGCATGGCATTGGCGACCAGCAATGAACGGGCGATCGTGTCGATGCCGCCGACGTGGCCGTGGAACAGGTCGCTGCGATCAATGCTCTGTCTCCTCAGCTTGGTGTCGAAGAGGAACCCGCCGGTGCCGAAGCCGCCTCCACGGAGGATCTCGTACATCGCCAGCGAGAACTCATCGACCGAGTTGGGGAACTGGTCGGTGTCCCAGCCGTTCTGGGCATCTCCACGGTTGGCGTCGATGCTCCCGAAGATGCCGTTGTCGACGGCGTAGGCGACCTCGTGATGGAAGGAGTGCCCGGACAATGTCGCGTGGTTGACCTCGATGTTGACCCGGTACTCGTCGGCGAGCCCGTATCGGTCGAGGAACCCGTGCACCGTGGCGCAGTCGTAGTCGTACTGATGCTTCGTGGGCTCTTGAGGTTTGGGTTCGAGCAACAACGTGCCCTCGAATCCGATCTGATGTTTGTACTCGGCCACCATCGAGAGGAAGCGGGCGAGCTGATCGGCTTCCTGCTTGGACCGAGTGTTCAGCAACGTCTCGTAGCCCTCCCTGCCGCCCCACAACACGTAGTTGTGGCCCCCGAGGCGGTTGGTCGCATCCATCATGTGGCGGACCTGCGCTGCGGCGTGGGCGAAGACGTCGGGGTCGGGGTTGGTTGCTGCCCCTGCTGCATAACGCGGATGGGAGAACAGATTGGCCGTTCCCCACAGCAGACTCACGCCCGTGGCCTCCATCTTCTCTGCGGCACGGTCGACCATGGCATCGAGGTTGGCTCGCGACTCGGCCAACGTGGCACCTTCGGGCGCCATGTCGACGTCGTGGAACGAGAAGAACTTCACCCCCAACTTGGTGAAGAATTCGAAGGCGGCATCCTGCTTGGCCCTGGCTGCTTCCATCGGATCGAGGCCAGGGGTGAGCCAGGGTCGGTCGAATGTCCCGACGCCGAAGATATCCGCGCCCGGCCAGTTGAAGCTGTGCCAATAACAGACACCGATGCGGAGGTGGTCTTCCATGCGTTTGCCACCGACCAGTCGATCCGGGTCATAGATGCGATACGCGAGGCCGTCGGTTGAGCCGGAACCGGCGAAGGGCACCGGGCCCTCGATCTCGTCGAAGAAGTCCATCGTTTGCTCCTATGGGCAGTTGGTCGGGTCGACGTCGATCATGGGTCCGTCGTCGGCGGCGGAGGTCAGAACGGCTTCGACAAGATGTTGCACCCGAGCGCCGGCCGAGAGGTTGGGGGTACTTGCTTTCCCCTCGGCGATGTCATTCAGCCACCTTCTGGCCATCACATCGGTCTCTCGAAAGACGTCCCGGTATGTGTTGTGGACGGTATCGGTGCGAACGTCGGGCCACCGCGATCGCCACTCATATTCTAGTGCTGGGCCGGATTCGCCGGTCTTGACCGTCTTGATCTCCTGGATCGTGTCCCAATCGCTGAACGCGTACACGGTGCCGTCGCTGCCGTGTACATCGATGTGATGGGTTTGGCCGAAGGGGGTGCCCTCCCAGGACACCGAACAGGCCTGGATCGTGCCCAGCGCGCCGTTCTGGTAGCGGGCGGTCATCAAGACGGAGTCCTCAACCTGTTCGTAGTCCGTGCCGTCGGGACGGGGGTCGCGTTCGACGAATGTGCCCGTAACCGCGCTGATCTGCACGATCGGCCCGAAGAGCCACTCGGCGTAGAACAGGCAGTGTGAGCCGAGGTCTCCGGTGACTCCGGACCCTGCAAGTTCCTTGTCGAATCGCCACACGTAGCGTGGGTCGAGGCCGTACTCGGCGAAGTACCGCAAGTTGAGGTGGTGCGGGTTGCCAAGGAACCCGTTGTCGATGAGGGTTTTGGTCTCGGCGAACATCGGCATGTGTTGGTAGGTGAAGGGCACCAAGGCGGCGATGTCGGAGGCGGCTGCGCGTGCTGCCATCTCGTCCGCT
>JBPCTU010000540.1:0-15131 GCA_051011515.1 Acidimicrobiales bacterium | reverse complement strand
GTGGCAAGGATCAGTCTTTTTCTCATTGGATGCCTCCTACGGCAGCAGAAGGATGAAGACGACGAAGCCGATGAGGGCCAACGCTTCGGTGAACGCGATGCCCAAGAACATCGTCGTTCGAGCGGTGCCTGCCGACTCGGGCTGGCGGGTCATCGCATCGATGGCCGCGGCAACAACCAAGCCGATGCCGATGCCTGGGCCAATGGCCGCCAGGCCATAACCCAGACCCGCACCGATGGCCTTGAGGCCCTCGGTGTTGTCAGTAACTTCGCCGGCCTGAGCCAGGATGCTGAGGGATGCTGCTAGAACGCTGAGCACTGGTACTCCTAGTGTTCGGGGTGGATCGCACCGCCCATATACACGGCGGTGAGAATGGTGAAGATGAAGGCTTGTAGAAACGAGACGAGAATCTCGAAGCCGGTCATCAAGATCAACATGGTGTAGGGAAGAATGAACGCTATGTAGGTGCTCTCCCACAGCGTTGCCGAAAGCACCGCGAATGTGACGAGCAGAAGGTGGCCGGCCACCATGTTCGCCCAGAGCCGGATGGCGAGCGACAGCGGCCGGATGATGAAGACCGAGAAGAACTCGATCGGTGTCACGATCACGTACAGGGCAACCGGGACGCCTGGGGGGAACAAGCTGTTCTTCAGGTAGCCGCCCAACCCCTGGTGTTTGATGCCGAGGAAGTTGTAGATGCACCAGACCATGATCGCCAGGGCAAGTGGCATAGCCATTCGCGCGCTGCCCGGGAATTGCATGAACGGTATGACCTCGAAGATGTTCACGAAGAAGATGAAGAAGAACATCGTTGTGAGGAACGGCACGTACTTCTTGCCGTCGGGCCCCATGGTCTGGTCGACGATGCTGGTCTGGACGAAGTTGATACCCCCCTCAGCCACCTGAGTGATGCCGGTGGGCACCATCTGTTTCCTCGCGCCCGCCCATATGAACAGGCCGCCCGTGAGGATCATCGCCAAGAGGTAGATGACCACGGTCTTGTTGATCGCTACCGGCGTGCCGTCGAAGGCAAAGTCGGGCCAGATGAACAAATGCTCAACGGGAGGGAATTCCAGGGCGAGAATCTTCACCTGGTCGCTACTCCTTGTCTGGAGTGGCGGCATCGCCACTCGAAGGTTTCAGGCCCGGATGGGCGAGCGTTGCCGATACGTATCTCGTCTCCCAGATCAGAAGACCGAGGTGGGTGACGATGAGGGTGATCGCGAACGGAGCGATCTCGAACCATTCCATGTTGCGGACCAAAAGCACGGCCGTGGTGAGAATCGCCATTCGCAGCACGAAACCACCGAGCACCGAGCTCATCAACATCTCTGGTGAGATCTTCACGGCCCAATCGATGATCCACGCGCCGGCCAGGAAGTTCACGAGAACCAGACCCAAGGCAAACGCGCTGGACACGAACCCGTTGAAACCCCAGAAGATGGTCGACACGACAACAAGGACCGGACCCGCAACCAGACCACGACGAAACATGTCGAGAGCGATCTGGCGCTCGGGAGCTTCGCTGGAGCGGGGGTCGAGCACGACGCCGATCACTGGCCGACCTCGCCGTCGGCTTTGGCCGGGCCGCGAGTGTCGGGAAGCGCTTGTTCGATGGCCTTCATGCGTTCGGTGTAGTTGTACCAGAGCTTCCAGACCTCGTAGGCCAGCACGATGCCGGCAAACAGGAGAATGAAGAGCGGGGTCGTCCCCAGCCAACGGTCCACGAGCCATCCGAAGAACGCGAACAACGCCGGTGTGAGGACCAACTCCAAAGCTGCGGTGACACCATCGTCGGCCCCTTCGAGAGCTTTGGCAGGATTGGCCACGGCGCTGTGGTCCTCAGTGGGGGTCAGGCGGCACGATCGTCCGCACTAGGGGCAAGAGAGCATTGTGAACGCGTTCGCAATCTATCCCAGTGCGGACTCAATTTGGCAACTTAATCGCGATCATTGCGCGCTGTCGTTACGATGCAGCAGCCGGTGACCGAACCCATCGAGGAGACAGCGTGACACCTTCGGCACAGACACCAGAGGCCGAGGCCTACAACGCAGCGCTGTCGGTCATCTCCGCAGTCGAACCCGAGGTGGCCGACCACATCCGTGGCGAGCTCGCGAACCAGCGAAACCAGCTCAAGCTGATCGCTTCGGAGAACTACGCGAGCCCCGCAGTCTTGTTGACCATGGGCAACTGGTTCTCCGACAAGTACGCCGAGGGAACACCTGGTCACCGCTTCTACGCGGGGTGCGAGTTCGTCGACAAGGTCGAGATCTTGGCCGCCGACCACGCCAAGGTTTTGTTCGGTGCCGAGTACGCCTACGTACAACCTCACTCAGGCATAGATGCCAACCTCGTGGCCTTCTGGTCGATACTCGCTCACCGGGTCGAGGCGCCGTACCTTGCCGACCACGGCGCCAAACACGTCAACGACCTGTCTGAAACTGACTGGTCCGAGCTGCGACACGCTTTCGGCAATCAGCGGATGATCGGCATGGGACTCGACGCCGGGGGCCATCTGACCCACGGCTTCCGTCCGAACATCTCGGGGAAACTCTTCGATCAGCGGAGTTACGGGGTGGATCCCGAAACCGAGATGGTCGACTACGACCAGGTCGCAGCCTTGGCTCGCGAGTTTCGGCCGTTGGTGTTGATCGCCGGCTATTCGGCTTACCCCCGCAAGGTCAACATGGCCAAAATGCGCGAGATCGCCGACGAAGTCGGTGCAACCCTGATGGTCGACATGGCTCACTTCGCAGGGCTCGTAGCCGGTGGGTTGTTCAAAGACGACTACGACCCTGTTGCCAATGCCCACATCGTGACGACTACGACCCACAAGTCGCTTCGTGGCCCCCGGGGCGGGATGGTGTTGACGAACGAGACCGAACTGATCGAGTTCATCGACAAGGGTTGCCCGATGGTGCTCGGCGGGCCGTTGTCCCATGTGATGGCGGCCAAGGCGGTCGCGTTCGCCGAAGCCCTCCGACCAGAGTTCGCGGTCTACGCCCAACAGATCACCGACAACGCCTCAGCGCTGGCCGAGGGCATCACCAAAGGTGGTGGTCGTTGTGTCACCGGCGGCACCGACAACCATCTCGTTCTGGTCGACGTGCGTCCGTTCGGTCTCACTGGCCGCCAAGCCGAGTCGTCGCTGGAAGACGCCGGCGTCATCGTCAACCGGAACTCGATTCCGAACGACCCGAATGGGGCCTGGTACACGTCGGGCATCCGGCTCGGCACGCCCGCGCTGACAACGCTCGGTATGGACACCGGCGACATGGCCGAGGTCGCCGACATCATCTGTGGTGTGCTCGCGAATGCTCAGGCGACGTCGACGAAGTCCGGCGCGGTTTCCAAAGCCAAGTACGAACTCAGCGCCGACATCGTCAGCGCTCACCGTGTTCGGGCCGCCGACCTTTTGGCAGCCAACCCGCTGTACCCCGAGGTGGGCGACCTCTGAAACTCGACGATCTGAGCGGTAGCAGCCTTCACGAAAACCTGGCGACGCTCAGGGAAGCCGCGCCGGTCTGCTGGTTGCCCGCTATCGAAGGCTGGATCGTCACCACCCGGTCCGCCGCAGTCACCGTCATGCGAGACGCCACGACCTTCACGGTCGACGACAAGCGGTTCACGACGTCTCAGGTTGTCGGTCCGAGCATGTTGTCCACCGATGGACCCGAACATCGGCGTCATCGCCGGCCGTTCAACGAGCCCTATCGGGCTTCCTCGATCGATCGACTCATCAAGTGGATGAAAACCGACGCCCGGTCGCTGGTGTCCGGGCTGGTCCCGTCTTGTACCGCTGATCTACGCCGATCGCTGGCGAGGCCACTTGCAGCTCGGTCGGTGCACGAATCGTTGGGCATGGTCGATACCGAACCGGCCACGCTGCTCGACTGGTACAACGAGATCGCCGACAGCGTCGACAAGGCAACAGCGGGCGGCGGTCCAACCGCCGGTGGCCTGGCTGCCGTGAGTGAACTGAAGGCGGCCGTGCGAGACACGGTCAAAACCGGGCCGAACTCTCTCCTTGCACGAGTCGCTCCGCTGGCAGCCGACGTCGACGAGCTGGCGAGGAACGCAGCGATAGTTCTGTTCGGGGCGCTCGAGACCGCCGAGTCGACAACCAGCAACGCCTTGTGGCATCTGCTCGAGAATCAAGAGGTGCTCAGAACCGTGGCCCGAGACAGGTCCGTGCTCACGCAAGCGGTGGATGAATCGATGAGGCTCGAACCAGCCGCGGCGGTCGTGGACCGTTATGCAACCGAAGATGTCGAACTGGGAGGCGCGGCCATCGAAGCAGGGCACCTGGTCCGGGTCTCCCTGGCCGGAGCCAACCGTGATCCCGAGGCACACGTCGATCCCGACGCGTTCCGGTTGGACCGATCAGACGAACCGGCACATGTCACGTTCGCCCAGGGTCCACATACATGCCTCGGAGCCCACATGGCCAAGGCGCAAACTGCAGCAGCCGTTGATGCGGTCATCGATCTCCTACCCGACGTCGCTCTGGACCGGGACCGATCACCATCTCCGACAGGGCTCGTCTTCAGGAAGCCGGCCGCCGTGGTGGCTCGTTGGCGATCCTGACACCTGGGCCGGCGCTACCGCGGCAACAGGTTGTCGAGCTTGGCCACACGCGCGGCGTGACGACCGCCTTGGAACTCGGCCGCCAGAAATGCGTCCACGGTCTCCTTCGCCACCTCTGGGCCGACGAGACGCGCCCCCAGACAGATGACGTTGGCGTCGTTGTGTTCGCGGGCGAGATGACCCGAGGTGACGTCGTGAACAGTCGCAGCACGAACTCCAGGCACCTTGTTGGCGGCGATGCCGATTCCTATCCCGCTGCCACACACGCACAAACCGAAGTCAGCATCCCCGACAGCAACCGCGCGGCCCACCGCTGCGCCGAAATCGGGGTAGTCGACGCGTCCGTCATCGTGGGTGCCGAGGTCGGTCACCTCGTGACCGGTGTCTCGCAGGTGAGCGACGAGCTCCTGTTTCAGGTCGAATCCGGCGTGGTCTGAACCTGCTGCGATGTGGGACACGTCTCGAACTTACTCCGCCCAGTGCGCCATCAGGTCCTCGAGTGACACCGGGCCCGCTCGCAGGACCTCGGGCTTGTTCCCTATCAACGACACGACAGTTGAAGGAGCGGAGCCGCTACGTTCCCCGCCGTCGACGGCCAGGTCCACTTCTGGGATCTGCTCCAGCACCTCGAGCGCTCGGGCCGGTGTGGGTTGACCATGGATGTTCGCGCTCGTAGTTGCGATTGGCCCCACATCTTCGACCACCGCACGGATGAGCTCATCGGCAGGGCATCGCACCCCTACCGTGCCGTCCCCGTTGCCCAACCCGGATACCAGGACTGTTGCCTGCGGCAACACCAGGGTCAGCGCGCCTGGCCAGAACGAGTCAGCGATCGCGCCAACTGAGGGCCGGGTATCGGTCGTCACCAGCGGCAGCTGCTCCGGACCCGCCAACAACACCGCAAGATGCATGCCCTCGGGCCGCCTCTTCGCGGCAAACACCGCTGCGATGGCGTCATCCGAAGAAGGCAACGCAGCCAGACCGTAAACCGTGTCGGTGGGGATGACCACCAACCCGCCATGTCGCAAGGTGGAACACACCCGAGCAACGACGCCGGGGGCGGCCTGGTCGATCAGCTCGGCCATCGGCACCGCAGCACCCGATCCCGTCCCGCCAGGTCGGGCAAGACGTCAGCCGCAAGGAAACCGGCTTCGATTGCCACCTCGGTCGCCCAAGGGCCCTGGTCCCATCCGATCTCGAGAACGACCGACCCGCCGGGCTTGAGCCAGCTGCCGACGCCCGACAGCAGTGTCTCGATGTGGGCGCGACCGCCGTTGGGCGCCACGAGCGCCTCGGTCGGTTCCCAACGCACAACTTCGTGTGGAAGTTCGTAGTCGGGCGAAACGTACGGCGGGTTGGACACGACCAGGTCGAACTGACCCCGCTGCTCCGCGGGTATGGCGTCGAACCAGTCGCCGTGCGCTATCGACACGCGAGTTCCCGCTCGGCCGAGCCCGGCTAGATTCGCCCGCGCGACCTGCAGCGCCGCCGTCGAGTTGTCTGTCAGCAAGACCTCGGCCCGAGGAAACTCGAAGGCGATGGACAGCCCGATCGCGCCGGAACCCGTTCCGAGGTCGGCCGCCAGCAGACGATCCGGGCCAGCGGTTTTGGTGGCCAGCTCATCCAGAGCAACCCCCGCCACAACTTCGGTCTCGGGCCTCGGAATCAGCACCCGCGAGTCGACCAACAGGTCCAGGTCTCGAAAACCCCAGCTGCCGACGACGTATTGCAGTGGCTCCCCCTCGAGCCGACGGCCGACCAGCTCATCGAACCGGGCGACACCCCGTTTGGTTGCCAGTTCCCGGAGACCGAGGTGGAACTCGCCACCTTCGTACCCAGATGCCTCTTCGACGATCCGGCGGGCATTCAACTCCGGGTTGTCGAGACCTGCCTCGGTGAACCGTTCCCGTGCCTCGTCGTAGAACGAAGCCCAGGCAACGGTGCGGCCGGCCGGGTCGTAACCGGCGGGTTCGCTTAGTTCAGGCATGACCTTCTTCGTCGCCCAAGCCCATCAGCTGCTCGGCGCGCTCGTGTTCGACCAAACCGTCGACGACGTCATCGAGCTCACCGCCGAGAACACGGTCGAGTTTGTAGATGGTCAGACCGATCCGATGATCGGTCACCCGGTTCTCCTTGAAGTTGTATGTCCTGATCTTCTCGGACCGACCACCACCGCCGGTCTGACCCTTGCGAGCCGCCGATTGTTCGGCCTGTAACTTTTCCTGCTCGGCTTGGAGGATGCGGGCTCGCAACACCTGGAGTGCCCTGGCCTTGTTCTGTAGCTGGCTCTTCTCGTCCTGCATGGACACGACGATGCCGGTCGGCTTGTGGGTGATGCGGACTGCCGAGTCGGTGGTGTTCACCGATTGACCGCCGGGGCCCGAAGCCCGGTACACATCGACTTGGAGATCGTTGTCGTCGATGTCGACTTCGATCTCGTCGGCCTCGGGAAGAACGGCGACAGTGGCCGACGACGTGTGGACCCTGCCCTGGGATTCGGTAACCGGTACCCGCTGGACACGGTGGGGCCCACCCTCGTGTTTCATTCGACTCCAGACACCGTCGCCCTTCAACACGAACGTGACATCGGAGTAACCACCACGCTCGGATTGGTGACCGCCGAGCATCTCGAGTTTCCAACCACTGCGACCCGCGTACCCCGCATACATGTCGAACAGCTCGCGTGCGAAGAGATTGGCTTCCTCGCCCCCCTCGGCCCCGCGAATCTCCACGATCACGTTCCGCTCATCGTTGGGATCCTTCGGCAACAACAACTCGCGCAGCTTGTCGTCCAGCTCCGAGATCGTTGCTTCGGCTCCATCGATCTCGACCCTGAGCAAGTCTCGATCCTCGGCGGAGGCTTCGGTCAGCATCTCCTTCGCCGTCTCGACGTCATCGTGCGCCTGCTTCAAGCCACGGATGCAGGCCACTATCTGCTCGAGCTCGTTGTATCGCTTCGCGGCTTTCGCATACGCGACCTGATCGGCGATCAGATCCTGGTCGCCTAGACGGCTCTGGAGGTCTTCGTACTCCTGCTCCAGGTCATCGTGGATCGAGGACATCCTTCGAGACTACCTACGGCCAGGGGTCATCGACGGAGGTGATTGTCGCACGAACCCGCAGGTGCTCGGCCATCTGCTCGATGATCGGGTGGCGGTCGCGTTCGGGCAGGACCAGTACAAGGTCGCCAACGTCATGGGAAACACCATCTCGGCTCAGGTGAGCTGACGCCACCGGAACCAGGTCGAGATCAATCCCGGTGGAGCAGACCACGATCGCAGACGAACCGTCGTGCCTCACGCCCACTCCCGCTGCCGGCACCTCCTGGTGGATCCCGCCTCGTGCCGCAATCGGCTCCAATGGAGCCATGGTCTTCAGGCCAACAAGCTCCGGGTCACCCATCACGATGGTTCGGAGCCAACGTTCACGGGCTACTCGGTTGAGCGGGTGCGGCCCCGCTTCTCGGTGTCGATGACGTCGTACCTCGTCGGAGACCCGGGCCAGGCGCTCTTCGATCGGCGAGTCGGCATGGAGCAGCTCGTGGGCCTCCTGGTCGTAGAGGCCGACACCAACCCGGACCGAGGCCCGGCCCTCGGAGTCGACCACGACCCGCGCTACCTCCAGGCCCAACACCTCACCGATCACGACTCCGTGTTCGATCACCACGTCCAACCCGGAATCTCGGAGGACTGAAACCTGCTCGAGCGCTTCCTCAGGGGGCGCTCGATCGGTGATAGCCGGAGACGTGGGAGCAACTGATGTCATCCGCCCGCCTTCGACACGCCACAACGTCGGTGCTGGGTCCAGCCCCGTTGCCTGCAGAACGAGCACGGGATCGACCTCGTCGACGACGACGTTCATGTCGTTTGCGCCATTTCGCCTTCCCCAGGCGAGGACCGCCGCCATCGGCGATGGCGTCTCGTCGATGAGGTACACGAAGGCCCGGTCTCCATCGATCAGCCCGACACCCGCGTTGAAGCTCTGGGCATCCGCGGTGACCTCCGGGAACTCCGACCGAACGAGCGACTCCAGCTTTGTGCGAGCCAGACCCGCCAGGCGGCCGGCGTCGATGTTCACTTGAATTGGTGGTTCGGAATCAGTCGGCGTCGCCGCCGGCAGCGCGTTTGCGTTTGCCGTATCGCCTCTCGAAGCGTTCGACGCGGCCAGCCGTGTCGACGATCGTCATCGTTCCGGTGAAGAACGGGTGACTGGTGCTGGAGATGCTGACCTTGGCCAACGGATAGTCGTTGCCGTCTTCCCAGGTGGTCGTTTCCTCGGTCTCGATCGTGGACCGAGTGATCCATGACTCGCCGGAGGTGGTGTCCTGGAAGACAACCGGGCGGTATGTGGGGTGAATGTCGGCTTTCATTGCTTCTCCAAGAAACGTGCAGTGAGTGATCGTATCGGCAGCCGGCCGCTATTGAACAGCCTTCAACAAGTCTGCGTTGTTGTCGGTGGACCGCATTCGATCGATGAGCAACTGGAGACCGGCCACGTCGGGCCCCTCGTCGCGGGCGGCGGCCAGCAGTTGGCGAAGGTTGGCCACCTGAGCAAGCTCGGCGTCGTCGAACAGGCGGTCTTCGTTGCGGGTCGTAGATGCCAACACATCGATCGCCGGGTATACGCGCCGGGCTGCGGCGTCCCTGTCGAGCCACAGCTCCATGTTGGCCGTCCCGGTGAACTCGTCGAGGATCAAAGCGTCGATGGGCGAACCCGAATCAACTTGAGCCGAGGCGATGACTGTGAGCGAACCGCCGTCCTCGACGTTGCGGGCCGCGCCAAAGAACCTCTTGGCCGGATACAAGGCGCTGGCGGTGAGGCCTCCTGCCTGAACCTGGCCGTTGCCTGCGGCTGCGAGGTTCAGGGCACGCGTCAGACGTGTGACCCCGTCGAAGATCACGACAACATCCTCGCCCAGCTCGACCAGCCGTTTGGCTCGTTCGAGGGTGAGCTCGGCAACCGATGCGTGTTCGTCGCCCGGCTGTTCAAAGGTTGAAGTCACAACGTCGCCGTTGAGAATCAGTCTCTCGACCTGAGTGACCTCTTCGGGCCGCTCGTCGATGAGACAGACCATGAGGCGAACGTCGGGGTGGTTGGTTTCTATCGACCGGGCGATGTCGGTGAGGGCAGTGGTCCTTCCGGCGGCGGGAGGAGCTACGACCAAACCGCGCTGACCCTTGCCGATCGGCGCCAGTAGATCGATCATTCGAGCGGTCAGGTTCTCGGGATCATCCTCGCGCTCGAGAACGAGCTTTTCGGTGGGCAGAACGGCCTTGAGCTCGTCGAAGGTCGGGCGCTCGGGCGCCGACTCCGGGTCGCGACCGTTGATGGCGTCGACTCGGACCATTGCCGGATTCTTCTCGGACCGGTTGGCCGGGCGGCCGGCGCCCGCCAGGTGGTCGCCGCGCCTGAGCCCATGCTGGCGGACCTGTTTGACCGAGACGTACACGTCGTCGCGAGTCGGCAAGTAGCCGTTGACCCTCAGGAAGCCGTATCCGTCGTCTCGGAGGTCGAGAACACCTTCGACGTCAACAGGATCGCCGGCAAAGTCCTCGCCCTGGTCGGCACGGTCGCGATTGCGACCCCGGCGACGTCTGCGCCGATTACCCGGTTCGGGCTGATCGCCACTTCGATCTTCGCCGTTGTTCTGGCCCTCCGATGCCTCGCCGTTGGACTGCTCCGAGCCGGATCCCTGAGATCCACTCCGATCCTTACCACGGTCGCGACGGCCGTTGGTCCCCTCACGTTTGGACTTGGATCCACCGTGTTCGCGTTCTTCAGCGGCCCGGGCGTCAGCCATCGGGTCGGCCGAGTACGCCGGCGTGTTGCCCGCAGCCGACGCCGGCTCGGCATCGCTGTCACCACCGTCAGAATCGTCGTCGCCGGTCTGGGCGAGTTCGATGATCAGGTCGATGATCTCGGCCTTGCGGGCCCTCGACGAGGGTTTGCCGCCCATGGCTTGGGCTATTTGGGTCAGCTCGTCCTTGTCCTTGGAGGCCAGCTTGGACTTGCTCAGGTCAACACTCAAGACGATTCCTCACGCTGGAAAGTGGGTCGCGGCCTGGATGGCGGCCGGTCTCCACCTGGTTGCGGTGCCGACACCCGCGGCAGACGCAGCGCCTGCTGGCTGGGTGTCGTGTCACGCCGCTACGGATAAACCCGCGATTGGGCGATGACGGCCACTGTACCTAGCCCCAGGGACCGAGACCAACATCGGGGGTGTTAGGCCAGGGCCTCCCGCAGCGACGCCACCTGGGCCTCGTCGACCGTGTACCAGGCCCACTTGCCGCGCTGGTCCCGTTCGACGAGCCCGGCCTCGGTGAGGACCTTGAGGTGATGAGAGATCGTTGGCTGAGACTTGTCGAGGCCGGCCACAACGTCACAGACACAAACACCCTCGGCGCCGGCACCTGCCAGCCGGTTCAGGATTCGTAGGCGAACCGGGTCGGCGATCGCCTTGAATCGCCCGGCCAGCTCATCGGCGTCGGCGGCTGTGAGCTCGTCAGCCAATACCGGTGCGCAACACCCAACATCAATCGTGGTCGTGTTCGTCATGTGGCCAGTTGTCATGAGCACATCCTTCGTCGACACGAGTATAACCAAACCTCGAAAACATATTGACAATCATCGATGCGTCTTTCTATTGTAGACATATCGAAGATTGTCGATATGAACCATGAAGAAGCTGTAGGCTTCAAGAACGAACCGGAGGAATTACCCATGTCCCGTCTGCAACTCGGTATGAACGTCGAGAACCTCGACGCAGCCGTCGACTACTACTCGAAACTTTTCGACACCACCCCGGCGAAACGGGAACCCGGCTACGCCAACTTCGCCATCGCCAACCCCCCACTCAAGCTGGTGTTGTTCGAGAATGCCGGCGATCACGGAACGATCAACCACCTAGGGATCGAACACGAGAACGCCGACGCCGTACATTCCGAACTCGATCGGGTTCGAGAGGCCGGACTCGAGGTTCACAGCGAAGGCGAAGACCACTGTTGTTACGCATTCAAGGACGAGGGATGGATCGACGGTGCCGATGGGCACCGTTGGGAGATCTACACCGTCCTGGCAGATGCGCCCACCGCCGGCCATCTCGATGGTCCAGAGGTGTGTTGTGCCGAACCCGAGCCCGCACTTGCGGGGACGGCGACCGACTCCGGGTCCAGCTGCTGCTAACTCAGACCCGGGTTCGCTCAGCGATGTAGGCCTTTACAACCGCCAGGTCGTTGTCCAACACATCCAGGTGTTCGGATTTGCTTGCTACATCGGCCAACCGCTGAGGCACTTCGGGAGATCGGCCGATTGCTTCAGCAATGGCCTCTGGAAACTTCGCCGGATGAGCAGTTGCCAATACGACCATCGGTATCGAACCGAATCGGGCCCGGTGCTGAGCGGCGCCGAGCCCGACCGCGGTATGTGGGTCGACGACCTGACCGAAACGCGAGTCGATGTCTCTGATCACACTCAGGGTCTGCGCGTCGTCGATCCGATATCCATCCCATGTCTCGCGGAGCGCCCCTAGTCGATAAGGGTCCATGGAGACAGCGCCTTCCTCGCGGAAAGTGGTCATCAGCTCAGCTATGGCCTGCCCATCGCGTCCGTGTATCTCGAACAACAGCCGCTCGAGGTTGCTCGACACCTGTATGTCCATCGAGGGCGACAGGCTCGGTTCGACCTCGGCAATCCTCATGTCGCCGGTGTCCAGGAACCGGGTGAGGATGTCGTTGCGGTTACTTCCGATCACGAACTGAGCCACGTCCAAGCCCATTCTGCGGGCGCAGTACCCGGCGAACACATTGCCGAAGTTGCCGGTAGGCACCGAGAACGCAACCGGTTGACCGATGCGGTCCAGCTGCAGCACGGCCCACCAGTAGTAGACGATCTGGGCCATGACTCGGGACCAGTTGATGGAGTTGACCGCTGACATCGACACCTGGTCGCGGAAGGCCTGATCGGCGAACATGGCCTTGACGAGGTCCTGGCAGTCGTCGAAGGTCCCGCGGATGGCGACGTTGTGCACGTTCGGTGCGCCGACCGTGGTCATCTGGCGCCGCTGAAGCTCCGATGTCCGCCCATACGGGTGCAAGACGAAGATGTCCATGGCCTCGCGGCCACGAATCGCTTCGATGGCAGCTGATCCGGTATCGCCCGAGGTGGCTGCCACGATCGTGACGCTCGCGTCTCGCCGAGCCAGCTCATGTTCGAACAACCGCGCCACCAGCTGCAACGCCACGTCCTTGAAAGCGAAGGTCGGGCCGTGAAACAGCTCGAGAAGATGGACGCCGTCACCAAGCTCGCGCAGCGGCACGACATCGGGATGATCGAAGGTCGAATAGGCCTCGCGGACGATCGCCTCGAAGTCATCCTTCGTAATGGTGTCGGCTACGAACGGCCAGATGACCTCGGTCGCGAGAGACTCGTAATCGGCATCGGGCCCGTGACTGGCTACGAAGTCCTCGAGCGAGAACTGTGGCCAGAACTCAGGAACGTAGAGGCCGCCATCGGATGCCAGGCCGGCCAACAACACGTCGCCAAACTCCAGCGTGGGCGCCAGCCCACGCGTGCTGACGTACCTCACGACCCGATGACACGCAGAAGTGAGCCGACCTGTCGAACCGACTCGAGCGATCGAAGCTCTTGGAGTGTTGCCCGAACGTCACGCTCGATCGCGGCGTGCGTAATGAAGATCAGACGAGCGTCGTCACCGAGACCCTCTTGTTCCATCGACCGAATGGAGACCTTGTGCTGGCCGAAGATGCTCGCCACAGCCGCCAACACTCCGGGCTCGTCGAGCACTTCGAGGTTGATGTAGTAGGCCGACTCGAGTTCGTCTATCGGCTGTATCCGAGCACGAGCCAACGAACCGATTCGGCCCGCTGTGCCACCCAAGCGGTTCGAAGCCGCATCGACCAGGTCGCCCAGGACCGCGCTGGCGGTGGGGCGGCCCCCGGCGCCTCTTCCGTACAACATCAGTTCCCCGGCTGCGCCACCCTCGACGAACACGGCGTTGTAGCTGTCCCGGACTGCTGCCAAAGGGTGTGTTGTCGGGATCATCGCTGGGTGAACCCGCACTGCCACGACCGGCTGGCCATCCTGGTGACCGACCTGTTCGGTAACCGCGAGCAGCTTGATCGCATACCCGAGGCGTTTGGCGAAATCGATGTCGGCCGCAGTGATTCCCGAGATGCCCTCGTGATAAACGTCGCCGGCCACGACGCGAGCCCCGAAAGCGATCGAAGCGATGATGGCTGCTTTGGCTCCCGCGTCGTAACCCTCGACATCGGCGGTGGGATCGCGTTCGGCGTATCCCAGGCTCTGAGCCTCGGCCAGGGCCTCCTGATAGGTGGCCCCATTGTCAGCCATCTGGCTGAGGATGTAGTTGGTAGTGCCGTTGACGATGCCCATGACCCGGGCGATGGGTTCGCCCACCAGGGATTCGCGAAGCGGGCGCATGAGAGGGATTGCTCCGGCTACCGCAGCCTCGAACAACAAGTCGACACCGGCTGCCGCGGCGGCCTCGTACAACTCGGCGCCGTGGTTTGCGAGCAATTCCTTGTTTGCGGTGATGACGGGTTTGCCGAGGCGAATCGCTTCCAACACCAGCTCTCGCGCCGGCTCGATCCCGCCGATGGTTTCGACCACGACGTCCACGTCGGGAGCGCCAACAACGCTCGCAGCGTCGGTGGTGTAGAGCTCGGCAGGAACGGCGAGGCCTCGGTCCTTGGTGGTGCTGTGCACGGCGATGTGTCTGATCATCAGCTCGACGCCAGTACGAGCGGCGATCTCATCTCGTTGTTCGTCTAGGAGCTCGACCAGGGCTCCGCCGACGTTTCCGCAGCCCAGGAGGCCAACGTTGACGACCGTTGTCATGGAGTCACGCTACCTGGGGACGACTAGTAGATCGCGCCGTCGTCGGCGTCGGCGTCTCCACCGGGCACCGTGGCCACGGCCGGGGCGAGCCCGGCGCGCATGGCGACCATGTCGCTCGTTGCGGTGACCATGCCGAACCCCATGTCCAGCCGCTTGGAGACCAACGCAGTCGTTGCGTGGATTCCTGCCACCACGCCCTGGTGTTGACATGCCTCCACGATTGTCTCGAGCGCCGACATGAAGTCGGCCGAGTCGTCGTTGTTGCCGGGTGGCAAACCCAGGGTTATCGACAAATCCGCCGGGCCCACGTAGACGGCGTCGATGCCGGGAACTGCAAGTATGTCGCCGATGTTGGAGATGGCCTGAGTCGTTTCGATCATCGGGATACACGCGACAGCGTCGTTCGCCGCCTCGTAGTAACCGTCGACACGCATCGCCGCCCGAGTCGGCCCGTAGCTGCGAGCGCCCGCCGGCGCGTACCTGCATGCCCGGACCGCCGCTTCGGCTTCGGCAACGGTGTTGACCATCGGGATGACTATTCCCATTGCTCCGGCGTCGAGCATCTTGCCGATGATCCCTGGCTCGTTCCAAGGCACTCGAACGATCGGGGTGGCGGTGCCGAGGTCCAGTGCCTGAAGCATCGGCACCGTTGTCGAATAGTCGTTGAC
>JBPCTU010000539.1:0-6041 GCA_051011515.1 Acidimicrobiales bacterium | reverse complement strand
GGTCAACTCCTGAGCCCACTCGAGGTGGTTGGAGATATACGTTCGCAGGGCGTCGGCGCCATAGGAGCGCAGGACGAACCACAATTTCAAGGCCCGGAATCTGCGTCCGAGCGGCACGTGCCAGTCGCGGTAGTCGATGACCGCGCCGGTGTCGGTGGCCGTATTGCGAAGGTACGGCGGGGAGATACTCAAAGTGTCGATCAGCAACGCACTGTCGCGGACCCAGAAAGCCGAACAGTCGAAGTTGGTCAGCATCCACTTGTGTGGGTTGAACGTATAGCTGTCGACCTCATCCAGGGACGGTTGGTGGACCCTCATCTCAGGGCAGATCATCGCCGTGCCGGCGTACGCAGCGTCGACGTGGTGCCACATGTCGTTGGCAGTCGCGATTTGCGCGATTGGCGTGATCGGATCGACCGCGGTGGTGCCAGTCGTACCCACGGCGGAACAAACGAACGTCGGCACCAGGCCACTCGACTTGTCAGCAGCGATGGCGTCGGACAATGCATCGGGTCGCATCGCGAAGATGTCGTCGACGTCGATAGAGCGGATGTGGCCATACCCGGCCACGCGGGCCCCCTTCTCGATGGACGAGTGAGCTTGGCTGGACGCGTAGGCGACCAGATCTCCGGCAACGTGTCCGGCCTGGGTGGCGCGGTGGCGGGCAACCACGAGCGCGGTGTGGGTCGAATCCGAAGCGCTCATCTGGAGCACTCCGCCGCCGGGGCCGGCGTCGGTGCGCCATGTTTCGGGCAACCCGAGGAGTTCGACCAGCCAGTCGAGGACCGCTGATTCGATCTCGGTGGCTGCTGGGCTCGTAGACCACAACATCCCTTGCACTGCCAGACCTGACGAGGCGATCTCGCCCAAAATCGACGCAGGGGAAGATGAGGCAGGAAAGTACGCGAACCAGCCAGGGTGTTGCCAGTGGGTGATTCCGGGCATTACCACCCGATCGAGGTCAGCGAGAATCGACGTCATCGGCTCACCTTCGCGAGGTGGAGAGGTCGGCACCTGAGCTCGGATCTCGCCAGGTTCCACGCTGGCCGTGACCGGTCGGTCCTCGACCGTGCTCAGGTAGTCGGCGATCCAGTCGAGCAGCTCATGGCCATGACGCCGGAACTCCTCCATGGACATGTGTGGCAGTTGGTCGTCAGTCATTGTCTTGTTCCGTGGGGAGGCGTCGCGGCAAGATCGACAAAGTTAGCGTCGAGGACTTCACCGAAGGCGTCTGGGTGCAGGACGATCTCCAGCCCCCGTCGACCACCGCTGACGAATATCGAGTCGAACTCGTTGGCCGAGTGGTCCACGAAGGTCCGATGCCGTTGGCGCTGTCCGAACGGCGAGATGCCTCCGACCATGTAGCCAGTTCGACGTTCGGCGTCAGCAGCCTCGGCCAATCCAGCACGTTTTGCGCCTGCGGCTCGAGCCAAGGCTTTGAGGTTCAGGCTCGCATTGACGGGCACAAGTGCCACGACCATCTCGTCGTCCGAGGTCTGAACCACGAGGGTCTTGAAGATCCGGCCGGGATCCGTTCCTGTGGCCTCGGCGGCTTCGTCACCGAAGTTCTCGTCGGTGGGGTCGTGTACGTACTCGATGGTGTCGAAGACTATGCCCGCGGCGGCCAGCGCTTCGGTGGCAGGGGTCACCCGAAGAGTCTAGAGATCGCGCCGATGACGTTGGATCTGTGGGTCTAGAGAGGTGCGCTCTCGGCGCTGCTGCTGAAGATCGCGATCACGATGGTAGCGATCATGGCGAACACGAGCAGGCCCGCAATCAATCGTTGGGTTTGGCGCTTCATTGCCACGCGTTCAACCATACGCGCTTCTGTCAGCGTGACGGTGGCACAACGACGGGGGTCGATTCGGACGGCGCCGAGCGGGCGAGTTCGCTATCGCCGGGTCTCGGGCCGGCGCGGCGATCCCACCATGCCCAACCCGCCATCACCACGGCCACGTATGCCCAACCGAGTAGGACGTCGGCGACCCAGTGTTCGCCGGTGAGAACGAGCGTGAATGCCATGGCGCCCGCGTAAGCGCCCAGAGCAGCCCTGGCCAAGGTGCCGACACGTGGCCAGAAGAATGCCGCGATGAACAGTGCGAACCCGGCGTGCATCGAAGGAAGCGCGGCGACGGGGTTGGCGACTGCTCGCCCCTGTTCGATGACTGGTTCGACGATGCCGAGTCCGATCCGTTCCCAGCCGAGAAATGGCGACCGGACTATCGGCTCGATCACGCCGGCATCGGAAGCCATCCACGGTGGTGCTGCGGGCACGATGACGTAGGTGAGGACCGCAGCCGCGCCAAGCGTCAGCAGCCGCTTCGTGTATCCAACCCAGGCGGGCCGGTCCCGGAACCACAAGGCCGCCCCGGCGACGAGGATCCCGAAGAAGTGCGAGATGTACACGAACGACAGAGGCACCTGCCAAAGGGGAGCTTGGCCGGTTTGGTCGAATTGTGATTGGAGCCGGACCGTGGGGATCTCACCGAGCCCGATTGTTCGATCGATGCTCGCGAGCCCATTCATGGCCACGGGCCGGCCGACCCCGTCGGCGAGGCCGGCTGAGTACCGGTAGGCGATCAACAGGACAGCGAACAACCCCCAGTCGCGCGCGAGCGACTTCAGCCGATCCGTTCCTTCGGTGGCGATCGAAGTCGCCAGCAGCCCGAACAACCAGAGCAGAACTACAACTCTTTCGACGGGCAGGCCGACAAAGACCACCCAGAGTGCCGAGGCGGCGAGATAACCACCGACGAGACGGCGTCTCCGGTAGGCAGCCGTCTTACGTCGGTGCCGGCTGGGGCGCAGAAACTCGTTGCTCTCAGCGACATCGGCCACCTTGTACTCATCGGTCGGTTTCACCACCACCTGAGACCGGCATGGCCACAGCTGGGCGATGGAGTGCCTTCAACCGCTCCAGTCGTCGGGCGGGTTTTCGTCGCCAAGAGTGTGAAGGTGGTGAGTCCGGGCCGTTTCGTTGCTTGCAGGAACGTTTTGGGAGCGTTTCGATCGCATGACGATTGCCCGGAGTGAACGGACAAACCGCTCGGGATCTGCTCGGCTGTGGCGACAACCCTCCCTCAGGGAGGGTTTGCGCAAATGTCGAGCCGGCCCCAGGCCTCTGGAGGGGGAGCCTTGGGCCGGCTCGACAGTTTCAGCGCCCGACCAGCCCAAGACCGGTACTGTGCTTGCCGAAAGCGTGCTGGAGCCCGGAGGCTGATGATGAAAGCGGTTGTGCTCGAGTCCTATGGCGGCCCCGAGGTCTTGACGGTCGGCGAGGTTCCCGAGCCTCACCCCGGGCCCGAAGAACTCCTGATCCAGGTTCGGACGACCGCGCTGAATCGGGCCGACCTGCTGCAACGCCAGGGTTTCTACCCTGGGCCCGCCATGGCTCATGAGATCCCGGGAATGGAATTCTCAGGCACGGTGGTCGGGGTGGGGGAGCGCGTGGTCCACCATCAGGTGGGCGACGAGGTGATGGGGATCGTTGGTGGTGGCGCGTACGCGGAGTTGCTCGCGGTTCACGAGCGGCAGGTCATGCCGGTTCCGTCCAGCGTCGGCGTCGCGGACGGGGCCGCAATCCCCGAGGTTTGGATCACGGCGTTCGACGCGCTTGTCGTGCAGGCGGGGTTGACGTCGGGTCTCACGGCGCTGGTCCACGCCGGCGGTTCGGGGGTTGGTACGGCTGCCATCCAGATCGCGAAGGCGATCGGCGCCCGAATTGCGGTGACTGCGTCTCCCGGGAAATTGGAGGCATGCACTGATCTCGGGGCTGACCTCGCGATCGACTACACCACCGAGAACTACGCCGAACGCATCATGGAGTTGACGAATGGGGTGGGCGCCGATGTAATCCTCGATGTCATCGGCGGCGACTACTTGGCCGCCAACCTGACCTGCGTCCGAACCAAGGGCACGATCATTCAGGTCGGGATGATGGGGTCGACCCAAACCGAGATCGATCTCGGGAGGCTGTTGACCGGGCGGATCCGATTGATCGGCACTGTGTTGAGGGCTCGCCCCATCGAAGAGAAGGTCGCGATCACTCAGCAGTTCAGCCGAGAGATCCTGCCGTTGTTCGATCGGGGCCAACTGAGGCCAGTGATCTCGACGCGTTTCGCGCTCGAAGACATCCAATCGGCTCACGAGATGATGGAGTCCAACGCCAACGTCGGCAAGATCCTCGTCGACGTGAGTTGACTGTCAGTCCTGTTGATCTGGGTGGGAGGCGAGCCAGGCTTCCTCGACCATCCAATCGACGTCCTCGACACCCAGGTCGACGGTGAGAGCCACGTGCAAGGCGTCT
This sequence comes from Acidimicrobiales bacterium, assembly GCA_051011515.1. Lineage (GTDB taxonomy): Bacteria > Actinomycetota > Acidimicrobiia > Acidimicrobiales > UBA8592 > JBPCTU01. The sequence continues at coordinate 1,735 of JBPCTU010000539.1, read as the reverse complement.
CGGAGTTCGTTGCGGTAGTCGTCCCCTGAGGCTCCCAAGAGGCTGCCCAGCGGAAGGATCGCCTTGCCTATCCAGATCGAGCGCTCATCGGTGTCATCAGCCCCGGGGATGATCACCACCAGCATCGACCTCCGACTGGGTTTGGCGTCAAAACCGGCACCTCGCGCCACCTTGGCGACCTTCCCGCACGAGACATCCCGACCTTCCAGAGCTTCGGAGAGGCTCTCGGCGAGATCCAACACCTCACTCGAATGCCTGAACGATCCAACGGACTGAACTGCCATGTTTCCGACCGTACCTCGTGGTGCTCCCGATTCGGATCTGAACGCCGGATCGTCTCAGTCGGAGGCTGGTGTGATGGCAACGGTGCCCAGTGCCCGATTCAGTTCGGGAACCAGTGCTCGGCGCATGCCGTAGTTGCCCAGGACTGCGTACACACAGAACGCCCGCTTGCCGCTCGAGCAGAACCGCTGTGCCCCGGCTTGGCCCGGGAGTGGACGCTGGAGATTGGTTGGTCCGAACTCACGCGCGAAGAGCCGAGAAGGGAACGGGTTTCGGAACAGCCGTTCTCTGGCGGAGGACTCCTCGTATTCGAGTACGGCCAAGAAGACTCCAGGACGAGCCATCGCCTCGACAGCCACGCTGCCGAAGTCGCCGCGGCCTCGCGGTAGAGGGAAGTTCGCCGCGTGCATAACCGGCTTAATGTCCACGATGTCGTCGGTCGGATCGCCATCTAGGTCTCGCACGTAGATCTCGCCGTCCCAACCGGCCGGCAGATGAATCGACATCCCGTGGGCGGAGAGTTGTGAGAAACGGCTCATTGCCCGTCCCTTGGCGAACTGCGGAGTGTGCTGGTCATGCGGCCAGCACTCCGGCTATGGCAGTAAGAGCAGCCAGTCCAACGGCGGCGGTGGCGAGACGACTGACCGCCGGGGCTTGCGCGGCGATGATCCGGAACAACGCCCGCAGGCTGGCCGGATCGTGGATTCGGCGGGTCGCAAAAATTACCGCACCCCGCGACAATCCGAATGTGGCTCCGATGAGAAGTCCGGCCTGCCAGGAGCCGGACAACAGCGCTGCAGCCCACGTGAGCCACACAGCTGAGGTTGTCACGATGGTCGCCCAGCCGAGGCCGAGCTGAAACCCGAACCCTGTTCCGTAGACCCATCCTCTGTAGGTCGTGAGCCAGTCCTCGTTCACCTGGCGATGGATCGTGGGGATCCTCAACCCGACCAGACCAAGCTCCATCGCCGCCCCGATCAGGCACAGAGCGGCGAACACCCATAGGGCCCCAGTCGGGCTCAGCCATCCGAGCGTCAATTGGCCGACAAGGCCTGCTGTGAGGCCACTGGTGATCCCGCCCAACGTGGACCCGAGGAGGTAGGCGGTTACGGTGACCCACCATCTGCTGTTCCGACTCCGCTCACCGAACGGAGAGATGCTCGAGAGCATCGACTCCCCTCAGGGCGACCAGGTGGATCGGATTGCTGCGCTGAGCGCCAGGATGATCCCTGTAGCGACGATCACGGTCTCGGCTTCCATTACGCCGTGTCCTCACCGGTTGGCTCGTGGTAGAGGCGAGGGTCGCCAGGTTCGATGCCGGCCGCGCTGAGCGCTTGGTCAGTGTCGGCAGCCCGGGTCGAGCCCCGAGATCTTGACCGTCGAGTCGACACAGCTTTGGTGTCTCGGCCGCCATCAGCCAACGCTTGTTGCAACAGGCCCACGACCGAGTCCC
>JBPCTU010000538.1:0-4658 GCA_051011515.1 Acidimicrobiales bacterium | reverse complement strand
CTGGTGGCGATCATCGACAACCAAGACCCGGCAACGGCTCGCCCAGTCGGTCCGATCGACGAGTTCTATACCGACCCACACGCCGGCATCGCAGTCCGGCCCGGCGCTCCGGTGCCAGTCGCCGAACTCACACAGGTCCCACCCGTGCCCCGAACGGCTCGCATCTTCTGCATCGGTCTCAACTACCCGCTTCACATCCAGGAAACCTCGAAGGACCGCCCCGCCCACCCCAACATCTTCGGCCGGTGGGCCTCGAAGCTGTCGGTCGACGGCGCCAGCGTGCCTGTGCCTCCTGGCGAAACAGGCCTCGACTGTGAGGCCGAACTTGCCGTTGTCATCGGCTCGGAGATGTCGGCGGTAACCGACGAGGAAGCGATGGCCGGTGTATTCGGCTACACCGGCTTCAACGACATCTCTGCCCGTACGTACCAGAACGCCACTTCGCAGTTCACGCTCGGGAAGAACGCCGACCATTCCGCACCCATCGGACCGGTCATCGTCACAGCCGATGAACTCGGCGACCCCTACTCGTTGCGAATCCGTTCCCGACTGAACGGCGAGACCATGCAGGACTCGGTGACTGCGAACATGATCTTCAACATCGCCGAGACGATCTCCTACATCAGCGGAGTTCTTACACTCCGGCCAGGCGACGTGATTGCAACCGGCACTCCAGACGGCGTCGGCGCGTGGCGCGAACCGCCAGTTCTGATGGTCGCAGGCGACGTGATCGAGGTGGAGATCGAGCGGATCGGGATTCTCACGTCAACTATCTCGTGACGCGAGCGCCCCGCAACTACAGCGTCGAGCTGTACCTGTCCGGTTCGTTCAGGTGACGGTAGACGACACCACCTTTCATGACTGCGTGGATTCGCTCGAGGTCGCTCAGCTCGGTGATCTCAGCGGTCGGATCGCCGTCGAAAACGACGAGATCCGCGTACTTGCCCTCCTCCAGGGTCCCCACCATTCCAGTGGGGTCGGCGGCGGCGCCGCCGTCGCGGGTGGCGCAGAGCAGGGCCTCGGTCGGGGTCATGTCGAACAGATCGACGAAGTATTCGAGCTCTTTTGCCTGCGATCCATGTGGCGTTATGTTCAGCCCGTAGTCGCCACCGACGAGGACTCTCACTCCGACCTCTCGCAGCCGCTTGACGGCGCTGATCGTCGCATCGACCTCGGCTTGGTATCCGCGCTCGACCATTGCCTCGCGGCTCAGGCCGATCTCGTGACCCCGTTCTAGAAGCGTGATCTCCCACGCAATAGCCGGGCACACGAACACGCGATCGCGAGCCTGGCGCATCATTTCGACCGCTTCGTCATCCAGGTAGTTTGCGTGGCCAACTATGTCGATGCCGTGACGCAGGGCTTGTTTGACCGAGGCGGCGGAACGGCTGTGGGAGACAATCCGCATTTGCCGGTTGTGGGACTCCTCGACGGCCGCAGCCACCTCTTCGTCGGTGTAGCTGAGGACCCCAGGTGGGGCGAAGGCCGAGATCGCTTCGCCGTCGAGGAAGATCTTGACGATGTCGACGCCCTTTTTCGCGAGTGATCTGACGGCGGCGCGGACCGCCCACGGACCATCGACGATGATCTTCTGACCCTCACTAGAAGGACTCGCCGAGTCGGCGTTGCTGCCTGTGCTGCCCAGGTCCCGATCGGATGCCGCCAGTCGTGGACCCGGAATGCGGCCTTCGTCAATGGCCTGTTTGAGTGGAAGATCGATGCCTTGCGCCGACCCGAAACTGATAGCTGAAGTGAATCCTGCACCGAGGACTCGTCGGGCGTTGTCTGCGGCATCGAGCATCGCAGTTGCGGTGTCGCGACTGTTCAACTGTTGAGGATGGACGTTGTTGTACGCCAGGTGCACATGCGATTCGGTCATTCCTGGCATGACGAACCGGCCACCCAGATCGTGTTCAGTTGCATCGGCCGGCGCCGAATCCATGTCGCTCTGTGGTCCGGCAAACGCGATTGTTTCGCCTTCGATCACCACAGCGCCCTGATCGATGACCTCGCCGTCTATCCCAGTGAAGAGCCGGAGATTTGTGAGAACCAGCTGGTCTGTCATCATCACTCCATCGTCGTTCAATCCTGCAGTCGGAGCAATCGGCGGGCGTTGCCGTTGAGCGAGATGTCCCATTCGTCGGCCGTCTCGGGCGTGTCCCACCCACCGAAGTTCGTGCCGTATACGAGGCGATCGACACCTACGGCGTCCATCACGAGACTACGGGCCGGGCCCGGTTCCATGTGGGCGTCGAACCAGAACTGCGAGAGCAGGTCGCCGAAGTCGGTAGGGGTGCCACGGCGTTTGGCCATCGAGTGGAAGCGCTCGACCAGATACGCGACAGCGCCACCACCATGAGAGATGCACACATCGAGGTCCGGGTGACGGTCGAAGACTCCGCCGAGGATCATCGTGGCTGCTGTGACCGTCTCTTCGTACGTGTAGCCGACGATCAGGTCCAATCCGAATCGGTGGAGGCGGGTGTCGGCGGCAGCGTTCTTGCCGTCGTTGGTCGCCGGGTGGATGAAGAGCGGAACATCGTTTGCCACCAGCGCCGTGTAGAGCGGATCGAGACCGGGGTCGTCGAGCGGCGTGGGGTAGTTGGTTCCGATGTAGGCGGCTACAAGGCCCAACTCGAGGGCTCGTTCGAGCTCGGCGATGGCAGCCTTCACATCCTGGACCGGTAGCTGCGCAGATCCCAGGAGTTTTCCCGGGTGCTCCCGCACGAGCGCGGCCATGGCGTCGTTGCTTACTTGAGCGAAACGTGTAGCAAGCTCGGCTTCGATCCCAGCGAAGAAGGTGAGTGGATTGGGAGAGAGCATCTGTAGCGAGATCCGGGCCTGAGCCATCTCATCGAGCCGCCTCTCCACCACCATGAACACCGAGCCTGGGTAGCTGATGGGCTTGAGCGTGTAAGACCCGACTCGGAAGAAGGTCGACCCGGCGTCTTCGCCTAGCTCCGGCCCGTATGCGCCGGCAGTCTCGAACGTGGCGTCCAGGACCGCGTGAGCATGAAGGTCGATCGCCCCTTCGACTACACGTCCTGCGGTAATGCTCACGACTTCAGCGCAGCGATTCTCGGCGCCTTGTTCTCGTCGTACACCGTGCCCCGGTCGTCTGCGACGTATTGGCGATTGACGCTCTCGACGAATCCTTCGACACCATGGAGGACCTCGACCATGGCGGCGTAGTTCGGGTGAGTGAAGTGTTGTTCGAGCGAGTCGGCATCGGTCCAGAGTTCGTACACCTGGATCTCTGTGGGTACTGCCGGGTCGGCGGCAAAGCAGTACATCTCACAGCCCGGCTCTTCGTCGCGAGTTGCGGCCTGAACGGGGATACTGCCCTCCACTGCTTTGTCTCGGGCTTCACGGGTCGCGAACACCAGTCTTGCGGTGACGATGATCATTGAGTTACTCCTGTCGGTTCGAGACCCTTGTCGAGGGGACTCCCCAGAGATCGAGTGAAAATCTCGGCCTGGCGCAAACATACAACCACCGCGGGATCTGTTGCCCTGGCGTCCACGGCGTCGAGGTTTGTCGGAGGGGGCCGATGCCAGTTGCACGGCCGCGCCCTGGAAGACTTGAACCGATGTTGGACTTCAGCCTCGGCAACGACCTGGAAACACTTCGACAGCGAGCTCGTCGCGTGGGCCAAGATTGGGTCGACCAAAACGGGCGCCATGACGACAGCTGGATCAACGGCTTCTCAAAGGAGTTCGCCAAGATCATGGCGGACGAGGGTTGGATCGGGATGGGGTGGCCGAGGCGCTACGGCGGTCATGAGCGCCCGCCGATCGAACGTCTGGTGGTCGCCGAGGAGCTGATAAGCGTCGGAGCCCCGATAGCTGCGATGTGGTTCGCGGACCGCCAAATGGGCCCGACGCTCATCGCCTACGGCACCGACGAACAGCGCTCTGAGTTCCTGCCGAAGATGTTGTCGGGCGAGACCACATGGTGCATCGGTATGAGCGAGCCAGATGCGGGGTCCGATCTGGCAGCGCTGCAGACCTCGGCAAGGCGCGACGGCGACCATTGGGTGATCAATGGGCAGAAGATCTGGACCAGCTTCGGCGCAGTTGCCGACTTCTGCTATCTGATCTGCCGCACCGATTCCTCCGGGCCCCCGCATGCGGGCATCTCCGAGATCATCGTCCCGATGGACAGCCATGGGATCGAGGCCCGACCGATCACCGACATGACCACCAACCGACACTTCTGCGAGGTCTATTTCGACGAGGTGCGGGTCCCGATCGAGAACCTCTTCGGTGTTGAGGGTGATGCGTTCAAGCAGACGATGGTGCAGCTGGCCCACGAACGCGGTGGCATAGATCGGCTTGTCTCCAACCGGGCGATGTTTCTTCACGCACTGTCGGTTGCCGACACCAATGATCCCCGACTGCGACAACAGATCGCTCGCCTCGAGACCGAGTACCTGCTGGGGCGGTTGCTTGTTTATCGGGAGGTGCTCGAGCAGGCGCCGCCAGGGTTCAGCGCCGCCACCAAGGTCTTTTGCACCGAACACGAGGTGCGTGTTGCCGAGTTCGCCGCTCGAGTCCTGGGGCCCGAAGCGACGGTCGACTCCGAATGGATGCAGGGTCTTCTGTATGCACCGGGCTACACGATCATGGGTGGTACCTCGAACGTAATGAGGAACATCC
>JBPCTU010000537.1:0-5889 GCA_051011515.1 Acidimicrobiales bacterium | reverse complement strand
CACAGGTTCAGGCTGAACAACACGCTCCGGCGTCTCCTCACGCTCGATCTGGAACCCCGGCACAGGTTCAGGCTGAACCACACGCTCCGGCGTCTCCTCCGGCTCAGGCTCGATATCAAACGCCGGCACAGGTTCAGGCTGAACAACACGCTCCGGCGTCTCCTCAGGCTCAGTCTCGATATCAAACGCCGGCCCAGACTCGGGGGGAGCTGGAGGAACGGGTATCCCAGCAGGCTCTTCGATCAAGGGCTCGACGAAGGGCTCGTGCCCCATGTCCGGAGCCGAGTCGGCCTGGTCGCCATGAGGTCGATCCAATAGATCCCGCAGCGGGTCCACAGCGCCGGCAACGTTGATGAAGTCATCATCGTGCTCGTCTTCGTCGTACAACGTCGGGGCCGGGCCCGAAATGAGGGACTCCCCTGCTCTTTGCGAATCGGTACCCTCTGCCAGATCGGCGGTGGTTACCTCGATCACGCGCGTGGCCTTCTCATCCGGACTCCCAGCCTCGTCGGAGCGCATCCGGTACACCTGCAGGCCCAAGACGGCCGCGAAACACAGTCCCGCCGGCACGTAACCCAACGCGGCAAAGAGGTCGTTGATCGGGCTTGCGGCCGCAGACCGAGCTGCGTCATCCGATGCCCAAGCGGCCAAACCAAGGAACAAGATCCCGACGCCACCGATGGCCGCCATCACCTGAACGATCGATGCGTGAGTGAAGCCCAGGATCCCATGCCCACCGGCACTGTCTCGGGGCTCCACGTCCGGGGCCAGACGCTTGCTCAATACATCGAAGACGCCGGCCGCCACTCCAGAAGACTCCAACGGCGGCTCGATCGCACAGGTCGTCCGGCCGTCGTCCAGGTCCACGAGCACTCGGGCCTCGTCGGGGACGAAACGAAGGTTACTCACGGCGCCGAGGGGGACACGAAGCGCTCGGTTACCGAACTCAGCAGCCAGCACGTTGCCGTCCTGCCTGGCTTCCTCAACTTCAATCAGCCCCTCGCGGGTGAGTGGTTCGCTCAACACGAGCAACGAATCGGTCAGGACCACGACGCGGGCGCCGGACTCCTCCTGCCACCACCAAAAAACGGGCTCGGAGGTGGGATCGACGGTCGGGTCCATATCACGACAATCGGCAGGTCAAGGGGTGAATTTAGCCAAAAGCCGCAGACGCCAACTGGCCGCTGGGTGCGCCACCACTGACCGACGTCGTGGTCCGATAGGATCCGCGACGGTCGAAGAAGGCGTTCAGTCAACCATCTGCCAGCCTCTGCAATCTGCTGGGAGGCGCCATCCGATCCGCCCAGGGAGCGGCACATGAGTAACAGTCCATCGTTTTCGTCACGCCACATCGGACCGTCCGAGGTCGATCGAGCAGCGATGCTCCAACTTCTAGGCTTCGACAACGTCGACGAGCTCTTGGAGAAGGTTGTCCCCCGCGCTATCCGCACCAACGAGCCGCCGACCTCCCACGAAGCGTTGTCAGAACCCGAGGCCATCGACCGCCTTCGAACGTTCGCCGACAACAACGTGGTAGCGACCTCCCTTCTCGGGCTGGGTTACCACGACACGGTTACCCCGCCGGTCATCGCCCGAAACATTCTCGAGAACCCTGCGTGGTACACGGCGTACACGCCCTATCAGGCAGAGATCTCCCAGGGCCGGCTCGAGGCAGTCCTGAACTTCCAGACGATGATCTCGGATCTGACAGGTCGCGAGCTGACCAACGCCTCCCTGTTGGACGAGCCGACTGCGGCCGCCGAGGCAATGACGTTGCTGGCACGTCAGGCCAAGGGTGACGTCTTCGTCGTCGACCAAGACTGTCTTCCTCAAACCATCGAGGTGGTCAGAACCCGAGCTGAACCGCTAGGTATTCAGGTTCATGTCGGCGATGCCTATGGGGAGACTCCCGAAGGCACGTTCGGAGTGCTGGTCCAGTATCCGGGCGCTAGTGGTGGTGTCAGGCCTCTGGCGGAGACGATCGACAACCACCACCACAACGGCGTACTGGTCGCCGTCGCCGCCGACCTGCTCGCCTTGTGTCTGCTCCAGGCTCCAGGTGACGTCGGAGCCGACGTCGTGGTGGGGTCCGCCCAGCGATTCGGTGTACCGATGGGCTTCGGCGGGCCACACGCCGGCTACATGGCGGCGAGAGACGACTACAAACGGTCGATGCCAGGCCGAATCGTCGGCGTCTCGGTCGATGACCATGGTCGGCCTGCCCTGCGGTTGGCACTCCAGACCCGTGAACAACACATCAGGCGCGAGCGAGCGACTTCGAACATCTGCACCGCACAGGTCCTCCTCGCCGTGATAGCCGGCAGCTACGCGGTCTACCACGGACCCGAAGGTCTGACCGAGATCGCCGAGCAGGTCCACGCTCTTACGAATCGAACCGCGACTGCGCTGCAGGCCGATGGTTTCGCGCTCACTGAGGATGGGTGGTTCGACACCATCACCGTCGAGGTCCCAGGGCGGGCTGACGAAATCGTGGAGGCCGCGCTCGGACAAGGCATCAATCTCCGGCGCGTATCCGACGATGCGGTTGGAATCAGCTTCAACGAGACGAACACTTTGGCTACCGCCCAAGCGGTGGTCGCGGCCTTCGGCTCCGACGCGGATGTAGGAGCGTCGGAGGCGTTATCGCCGCTCGATCCGTCGATGCGCCGCAGCTCGGCCTTCCTCGAGCACCCCGTTTTCCATCGGCATCGCTCCGAGACCGAGATGCTGCGGTACCTCCGGAAGCTTGCTGATCGTGATCTGGCGCTCGATCGTTCGATGATTCCGCTCGGGTCATGCACGATGAAGCTGAACGCGACCACTGAGATGATCCCTATCACCTGGCCGGAATTCTCGAGGATCCATCCGTTCGCGCCCATGGAACAAGCACGCGGTTACCTGGACATGATCAACGATCTTGCCGACTCGTTGTGTCAGATCACGGGCTACGACGCAGTCAGTCTGCAACCCAACGCCGGATCTCAGGGAGAGTTTGCCGGCCTCCTCGCGATCCGTGCCTACCACCGCAGCCAAGGCGACGACCAGCGAGACGCGTGCCTGATCCCGTCATCAGCCCACGGAACCAATGCTGCCAGCGCGGCTATGGCGGGGATGAGAGTCGTAGTCGTCGCCTGTGATGACAACGGCAACGTCGACATCGCCGATCTAGAGACGAAGTGCCGCGATCTGGGCGACTCGCTGGCAGCCGTGATGATCACCTACCCGTCCACACATGGCGTGTTCGAAGAGCGCGTCACCGAAATCTGCGACCTCGTTCATTCCCATGGAGGTCAGGTGTATCTCGACGGCGCGAACTTGAACGCCTTGGTGGGCCAAGCCCGACCCGGAGATTTCGGAGCGGACGTGTCCCACCTGAACCTGCACAAGACGTTCTGTATCCCCCACGGCGGTGGTGGGCCCGGAGTGGGCCCGGTCGGTGTACGCCAACACCTGGCCCCATTCTTGCCAAATCATCCCCTGGTCGAAGAGGCGGGCCCCGAAACGGGAGTTGGACCGATCTCAGGCGCACCGTGGGGTTCGGCGGGAATCCTCCCTATTTCCTGGACCTACATCGCCCTGATGGGAGGCGCAGGCCTCGAGGAGGCGACCGAGGTGGCGATCCTCAGCGCCAACTACATGGCTCGTCGACTCGACCCTCATTTCCCGGTCCTGTACCGAGGCGAGCGAGACATGGTCGCTCACGAGTGCATCATCGACCTCCGCGACATCACTCGTGAGACCGGAGTCACTGTTGATGACGTCGCGAAGAGATTGATGGACTATGGCTTCCACGCGCCGACGATGTCCTTTCCCGTGGCGGGCACTCTGATGATCGAACCGACCGAATCGGAGTCGCTGGCCGAGATCGACCGATTCTGCGATGCCATGATCTCGATCCGCCAGGAGGTCGAGGATGTCGTCGAAGGCAAGTGGCCGGTCGAGGAGAGTCCGCTCCGGCAGGCTCCTCACACCGCCATCGAAGTGAGCGCAGATCAGTGGGATCGCCCCTACCCCCGGAGCCACGGGGGATACCCGACACCCCTCGACCCGACGGGCCCCGACAAGTACTGGCCGCCAGTCGGTCGAATCGACGGCGCCCATGGCGACAAGAACCTCGTCTGTTCTTGTCCCCCACTGTCCGCATACGAGTAGCCATAGGTTGACTCCTAGCGTGGAGGCGGCCAGTAGCCTCACATCGTGGAGCACTACGACCTGATCATCATCGGGACTGGATCTGGCAACAGCATCATCACGCCGGACTTCGACGACTGGAACGTCGCGATCGTCGAAAAGGGCGTCTTCGGCGGCACTTGCCTGAACGTGGGTTGTATCCCCTCGAAGATGTTCGTCTATGCGGCCGACGTCATCGAAACCGCACGCCACTCGTCGAAGCTTGGTGTCGATCTGAGCGTCGACGCTATTCGCTGGCCTGACATCGTCGGAAGAGTCTTCGGACGAATCGATCCCATCGCTGCCGCAGGTGAGCACTACCGCGAGGGACTTGAAAACATCGACGTCTACAAGACACAGGCCCGGTTCACGGGACCCAACAGACTTGCAGTCGGCGATACTGAGATATCGGGTGATCAGATCGTCATCGCTACCGGCGCCAAACCAAACATTCCCCCGATCAGTGGCCTGGAGCTGGCCGGATATCACACCTCGGACACGATCATGCGTCTCCCGGAGGTACCTCGCCATCTGATCATTGTCGGAGGCGGCTACATCGCCACGGAGATGGCCCATGTGTTCGAGGCCATGGGCTCAGAGGTAACAATGCTCGTCCGCGGCCCTCGCCTGCTACGGCCCGAGGACGAAGAGGTGAGCATGAGGTTCACCGATGTGTTTGCGGATCGGTGCGAACTCGTTCTCGGAGCGTCGGTTGACTCAGTCACGCGTCTCGCAGACCAGCAACTCTGCATCGAAGTGAGTGTCGGTGGCGAGCAGTTCGAGGTTCGCGGCGATGAGATCCTTGTTGCCACGGGCCGGACTCCCACCAGCGACGAACTCGACCTGCACAATGCGGGCATCGCGGTGGCCGACGGTTATGTGCTCACCGATGAATACATGAGGACGAACGTTCCCGGTGTTTGGGCCCTCGGGGATGTCACCAACCCTGCCCAGCTCAAACACACGGCGAACCGGGAGGCCGCAGTGGTGGCCCACAACATCGCCAATCCCGAGAACATGCGAAAGCTCGATCTTTGGCCCGTCCCACATGCCGTGTTCAGTAACCCACAAGTCGCGTCGGTCGGCGAGACCGAACAAGAGCTACGCGGTTCGGGCGTGAACTACCTGGTTGGCAAGCGCGATCACGGCGGAACCGCCTACGGGTGGGCGATGGAAGACACGACTGGCTTCTGCAAGATCCTTGCCGATGCAGACTCTCGCCTCATCTTGGGCGCACATATCATCGGGCCACAGGCGTCGACACTCATCCACCAACTCATCCAGGGCATGAAGTTCGGCAGAACGGTCGACGAACTCGCCGACACGTTTCTCTACATCCACCCAGCACTCAGTGAACTGGTCGAGAACGCTCTCCTCGACATCACGATGCAGTAGGCCCCACCAGGGAGGGTTCCGGTGGGGCTAGTCGGTGTCGGGCAGTCCCAGGGCCGAGCGTGCCGTGGCCGCCGCCCAGCGGTAATCGCTCTTGCCATTTGGCCCCCGGAGCAGGGCGGGGACTCGCACGACGTGTTTCGGTGCCTTGTACGCGGCCAGCTCCCGCCTCACGCCTTCCACGATCTCCTCATCGGACAGTTGTGAAGTGGACTCGAGTTCGACGATCGCTGTTACTGCCTGACCCCACTTCGGATCGGGCACACCAACAACGTTTGCGTCAACCACCTCTGGCAGAGTCTTCAAGGCCTCTTCGACCTCCTCGGG
>JBPCTU010000536.1:0-5103 GCA_051011515.1 Acidimicrobiales bacterium | reverse complement strand
ATCGTCGACCTCGCTTTGTCCCAGCGCAATCGTGCCGCCTATGGCCACAAGCATCAGCGCTGCCCCGACGCCTCTTCGGATCCGGTGCTTTGGCGACGTGACCGCCATGATGAGCATGGCGATGATCAACAAGCCGCCGATCATCCGCACCAAGCGAGAGTCCTCCACGCCTGAGACGAGGAATGCGGTGATCAGCATCGCAAACAGGAGGCCGTAACGATTGTTCTTTCTCTCCCCGACGGGGATTCTCTTGCTGTTCACTCTGATCCACCGCCTGCAAACCGCGACCTGAGACCGGCGTCGCGCCCAATGCAACCACAGGCCAACGGGTCAGCGGCCGATACTCGCACTCAGATTGGGCGGGACCCGGTCTTGGCGATACCTTGGCCGGGTGCTGATCTTGGCGATTCTCGGATTCGGAATGCTCGTAGGCGCAGCGGCGCAGATGATCCTGGGCCGCGGCGGTTACCACCTCGATTGGACCATGGCGCTGGTGGCCGGCGTGGCCGGATCCTTCGTCGGTGGTCTCATCGCCAGCTTGCTGGCAGGAGATGGACTGTCAATCCAGCCCAGCGGCATCATCGGATCGATCATCGGAGCGCTCATCGTGACTGCGCTCTGGATGCGTTTCAGCCCCACGAAGAAGGCCGAAGCCAAGAAGGACCGCCGCCGCTGATCATTGCGGCAGCGAGATACTCAGTCAGCGGAGAACATCTCTCGAAGCTCTGCTTCTCTCTCGGCGTCAAGGGTGGTCGAAGCAATCTCGAAGCTGATCTCAGGGATGCGGTCGCGCAGCGCTTGAGGGTCTGAAGCCTCACCGAGCAAGAACATGGCCGACGTGTTCGGCTCGAGGCGATCTCGGACTGCCTCGATGAAATCATCGTCGATGCCGAAGTCCTTGCCGTGGCCAGATGTAAGACCGACAGCCAGTCCACCGACTGCTCCTGCGACAGGCATCACGAACAACGTCCCGAGAGCCAATCCCCAGAACGCTCCAGTGAACGCATTTCGTTTCGTGTCGTCGTCGGTCTGTACGACTTGCCACATCTTCGGCGGGCCTTCGGGATTTCGCCTGACGATAGCCATGTCCTCGATATCGATCAGACCATCGATTGCCGCATCCCAGAGCACGTCGCTGAGCTCTTGAGCCCCTGTTGCGCTGTCAAAGCTGAGAACCGTCAGATTCGACACCCTCGCCTCCCTCGATTGCTCGACCCGGGTCCCCGAAGGCTACCGGCTGGCGGGCCAGTCGAGGCTCGCCTACCACGCCACGTCGCCCGTCTCACTGCCGATGGGCGCGCCCAGCGATCAGAAACGACCGTTGTGGGTAGCCTCGTTCGCGAGATGAACGAACCATCAGCGGAGTTGTCCGCCGAACCAACCGTGATCACCTGGGTTGGTCACTCAACCATTCTCATCGACGCAGGTGGCTTTCGGATCCTGACGGATCCTCTGCTGACCAAGAGAGTTGCCCATCTTCGCCGCCGTCGTCCCGTTCCCTTCCTCGGAGACATCGCTCCGGTCGACGTCGTGCTGATCTCCCATGTACACATGGACCATCTCCATCGACCTTCGTTGAAACGAATGAAAGGTGCCCCACAGCTCGTATGTCCCGTGGGCGCAGAGCCGTTGCTGAAGAACTTGGGATTTGAACAACTCTCGAGTGTCGATCCCGGCGACGAGTTGGACATCGACCCTGCACGAGTCTCGGTTACCTTCGCCGACCACAAAGGTGGACGGGGGCCGCACAGCCGAGTTGCGACCAATCCGGTCGGGTACGTCATCGAGGTCGGCGGCCACCGACTCTATTTCCCCGGCGACACCGACATCTTCGACGGAATGGCGGAGCTCGCCCCGATCGATGTCGCGTTCCTGCCCATATGGGGCTGGGGCCCCTCCATTGGTACCGGCCACCTGAATCCCGAACGCGCGGTAGAGGCGGCCGGTCTCCTACAAGCGGACCGTGTCGTACCGATCCACTGGGGCACCTACTCTCCTGAAAATGGTCGCGGGACACCCACTTGGCTGAATCAGCCCCCGAGTGAGTTCGTGCGCGCTATGGATATCGCCGACTCTGACTTCAAACTCTGCCTGATCGAGCCCGGCGGCCAGATCGAACTCAATTGAACAACACGATGTCCACTGAAGCCGCTGAGAAGCGGGCGACCACGCCGTGATCGAGAGGATTCTCGAAGGGCTCGCGGGGCTCGACACGCATTGGTTTCTACTCCTCACCTTCTTCCTGCCCTTTGGCGAGACCGTGGCGTTCCTCGACGCGGTCGTTCCCGGCGAGGTCGGTTTGGTGTTCGTTGGGGCTGCCGCCGACGATGCCGGAATCTCACTGCTGGTGGTCATCGCGGTCGCGACAGCGGGCGCCTTTGCCGGCGATTCGACGAGCTGGTTCATCGGACACCGGTGGGGCACGGCTGCCTTGACGAAGTGGGAGCCCATACGCCGGCACACAGAAAAGCCGCTCGCCAAGGCCGAAGCTCACTTCGACAAATATGGCGGCCAGACCGTGTTCGCGGCCCGATTCGTGGGCGCGCTACGAGCGGTGGTGCCACTGGTCGCCGGAACTTCCGGGATGACGTATCGACAGTTTGTGCCCTGGAACGCAGCGGCCTCGGCCGTGTGGGTGACAGCGATGATCCTGTTGGGCGCCGCATTCGGGGAAGCAGTGGCGTCTGCAGTGGACCGGTTCGGCATCGCGATCACCGCCATCGTCGTCACAATCGTGGTGGGCCTGTACGTGCGGTACCGCATCCGGAAACGAAGAGAAGCGCTGGCTCCCGAAGACCCCTCTCTGACGGACCCGGATCCCCCCGAGGGAGCCCAAGGCTAGGCCGCGGCAGCTCCCGGCTCGAGATGCCAAGAACGAAGCTCACCCCGTAGGTAGGGCTACAATCGCCGCCGACCAGGGGGGATGTCGTTCATGGCCACGGTGAACAGCCGGCAGAGTGGATTGACCTCGGGCAACCCAGCGTTCAGCGACAGGGCGGCCGAGGAGTTCAACCAGAGAGCCCCCGACATTCACAGGTCGATGACGGTCGCCGGAACGTCCATAAAGACGTTCATCTTGTTGGCGATCCTCGTAGCGGGCGGGGTCTGGGGTTGGGCCTCGGCAACAGAACCGGTCGGCGAGGACATGGGTTCGGGGTACGCCAACACCACCGTCACCATCCCCGGCGGGTTCTGGCTGGCGTCCTTCGGCGCGTTGTTCATCGGCATCTTCTGTGCCATGAACCCGAGGCGAGCTGCACTGTTGGGCGCAATCTACGCAGTGCTCGAGGGGTACGTCCTCGGGGCGATCTCGGCAATGTTCGATGCGCAGACCGAGGGGATCGTTGGGGCGGCAATCATCGCCACTGTGTGTGTGTTTCTGGCAGCTCTGTTCCTATACCTGACGCGGATCATCAAACCCACCCGCAAGATGGCGTTCGGTGTGACTGCCGCCATCGCCGGGCTTTGCCTGCTGTACTTCTTCGTAGCGATAGTGAGCCTGTTCGACTGGGGCTGGCTGTACAGCGACGAGTTCCAGACCATCGGCGTCATCATCACCGTCATCTCGGTGATCCTGGCAGCGCTGTCGCTGACCCTCGACTTCGCCAGCGTCGAGGCAGGGGTCAAATCTGGCGCTCCCAAGTTCATGGAGTGGTACTCGGCGTGGGGATTGATGGTCACTTTGGTCTGGCTCTACATCACCTTGCTCCGCCTCCTCGCATTCCTGGCGAGATCCCGATAATGCGCGAACCCGCCCGATCGGAGAGCCCATGAGCGGCGACGAGGCCATATTCCTGACCGTCGTTCTGCTGCGGCTCGGCGTACCCCTCTTCATTCCGCGGTTCCCGCTACCAGCAATCCTCGCCGCACTGGTGATCGACGCAGCCGACCAAACGATCTTCCAGAACAACACCGACCTCAACCTCGACGGATACCAGGGCTACGACAAAGCTCTCGACGTCTATTACCTGGCCATCGCCTACCTGTCCACGATCAGGAACTGGGTCGACCCGTTCGCGTTCCGCACAGGCCAGTTCCTGTGGTACTACCGGCTTGTTGGCGTGTTGTTGTTCGAGCTCACCGGGGCCCGCGCATTACTCATCATCTTTCCGAACACCTTCGAGTACTTCTTCATCGCCTACGAAGCTGTGCGGCTGTGGTGGGACCCTGCGAGGCTCACCAAGCGGCAGGTGATCAAGACAGCGGCGTTCATATGGATATTCATCAAACTTCCACAGGAGTGGTGGATTCACATCGCCCAGCTCGACTTCACCGACTTCATGAAGGAAGACGTCTTCGGAGTATCCGTTGATACTTCCTGGGGCGAGGCCATCAGTCAGAACCTCTGGTTCGTGGCGGTGGTGGCAATCGTTGTCGTAGTTGCCATCGTGGTGGGGATCCGAGTGAAGAAAAAGCTGCCGCCCCCTGACTGGTCATTCGGGTTCGATGTCGATCGAACCCTCGACCGCGACATGGTCACAGCGCCACCTGAACCCAGCTGGCAGCCCATCATCAGCTGGTACATGTTCGAAAAGATCGCTCTGGTTTCGATGGTCACGACCATCTTTGCCCTGGTCCTGCCAGACAACGAAGTGTCGGTGCTTGGCGTAGTCCTGCCAGTGGCCTTCCTGATCGTCGTGAACTCCTTCGCCAGCACTTGGTTCGCGAGACGCGATCGGACGTGGTCGAACACCTTCACCGAGTTCCTCGCCATGGGGGTCGTCAACTTCGGTAGCGCGTTGGTGTTCATCGCGATCACCAGGCAGAACGATTCTTCGGTCAACGAGCTCGCCGCGCTGTTCTTTGTGCTGCTACTGACGCTCATCGTCACGATGTTCGACCGCTACCACCGAACAGCTCCCGGTGTAGTCGCCTCCGAGACCTAGAGCCGGCAGGGTCCACCGAAACTGACGCGGGCCTGCGCACGAGTAGGTAGGGCATGCCGGTCGTAGCTTCTCTACCTGCCGTCCCCCCTCGTTCTGCCAGCGTGAACTGTCCCCAGGGGCGCGCTTCACGCTGGCAGTAAAACCAGTCACGCCGAGCCCGAAGGCTCGGCGTGACCACAAATCCTGCGCTCAGCTCCACTGAGGGAGCTAGCTCAGT
>JBPCTU010000535.1:0-4776 GCA_051011515.1 Acidimicrobiales bacterium | reverse complement strand
GGCAACGTCGGCGTGGTACCGCTTGCCATTGCGGGACCTGATGCGCTCGTAGGTGCCGATGACAACATGGCCGCCGTCGAGCGGAAGAAGAGGGGCAAGGTTGATGATCCCGACGAAAATGTTGATGCTGAAGAAGAAGATGAGCAGCCCAGCAAGGCCCGTTTCGGTCAGCTGCGCGCCGAGGCGAGTCGCTCCGACAAGTGACAGGATTCGACCCTCGTCGTCAGACGCCGTGCTCTCCTCTTCACCCGCTACGACCTCTTCGCTGTCGCCGGCGTCGTCAAGGCGGCCGAAGAAATCGGCCAGCCCGCTGGGGCTGAAGATCTGGCCGATGCTGATGACGGTGTCCTTCGCCAAGGTCCCGAAGATTTCGAAGGTTTCGGGGATTGCTCGGACAGGCCCGACGGCGTCTCGCGGTAGATCACCCAGATTGGAGGCAACTCCGAGCCGACCCAGGCCGGTCTCGGCGTTGACACCTATGGTGCCGCTCACCACGATGACCTCGCCGTCGCGCAGGACCTCGAAGGTGACCGACTCACCGGCATGTTCCTCGACGAACACCCGCATGTCTTCGAAGGAGTCGAAGGCCTCGCCGTCTCCGGCGAGAACGCGGTCGCCTTCCTCGATGCCGATGATGAGCGCTGCGCCATCGTCGGCAACTCCACTGACTGCCCACTGACTCTCGTCACGCTCGAGCCCGGTGGAAACCAGTACTGCGTAGATGGCAAGAAGCGCCATCAGGAAATGCATTCCAGAACCGGCGACGGCCACGAGCATGCGTTTGGGATAGGAGGCCTGGCGATAGGTGCGCGGTTCGTCGATGGCATCAACCTCGTCGAGGTTGTTCATGCCTATGACCTTGACGTAGGCGCCGGCCCAGATGCCCTTGATGCCGTACTCGGTCTCGCCGCGCCGAAAAGACCAGAGCCGAGGCCCGAATCCCAAGAAGAACTCCGTGGCCTTCATTCCGCCCCAGCGAGCGGCCATGAAGTGGCCGAGCTCGTGCATGAAGATCATGAAAACCAGCGACCCGACGACGACCACGTACTCCCAGCCCGCAGCGACCCACAACCACCCAAGCAGTCCGGCAAGCGCCAGGATGCCGACCCAACGGTTCTCGGTGCCGGGCACCGTGGGTTCGATAGGGGCGACGTCTTCTTTGGATTCGCCGCGCTCGGGCACGACCTCGCTCATTGGACACTCCGAAGCAGAGCTCTCGTCGCTTCTCTTGCTCGACGATCGATGTCGTACACAACATCGGCACTGGTCGCAGATGTTCCATCGAATTGCTGCAGAACCCGGTCGAGGAGGTCCGGAATACCCAGCCACGGAATAACGCCGTCCAAGAACGCGTCGACTGCGACCTCGTTCGCAGCATTCAGCCATGCAGGCGCCGTCTCGCCCGTCCGCCCGGCCTCGTAGGCCAGAGCAAGACAGGGAAACGCCTCGAGGTCGGGCGGACCGAATTCGAGGGTGGAGAGCTCCTGCCAATCGATGCGCCCGAACGCGGTCGTGAGGCGGTCGGGGTAGGCCAGGGCATAACCGATGCACATGCGCATGTCCGGCAGCGAGAGTTGGGCCATTGTGGCCCCGTCCGAGAACTCCACCATCGAGTGCACGATCGACTGCGGGTGCACGATGACCTCGATCTGGTCGTAGGCGGTGCCATACAGTTCGTGCGCTTCGATGACCTCGAGGCCTTTGTTCATCAGGGTCGAGGAGTCGACAGTGATCTTCGGACCCATCGACCAGGTGGGGTGATCGAGCGCGTCGTCGACCGTGATGTTGGCCATTTCCGATCGAGGCAAGGTACGGAACGGTCCCCCGCTGGCGGTCAACAGCAGCCGGGAAACCCGATCGGGGCGGCCGGTCTCGGCAAGAGCCTCGTTCGACCTCAAACACTGGTGCAGCGCGCAATGTTCACTGTCGACAGGCAAGATCTCAGCACCCGGAGTTGCCCGTGCCCGCTGCACCACCGGACCCGCTGCGATCAGGCTCTCCTTGTTCGCTAGTGCAAGTCGCCCCCCAGACTCGAGCGTCGCCAAGGTGACCGGCAACCCGGCAAACCCGACGACACCATTCACCGTGACATCGCCAAGCCGGGCCGCGTCGGCCAGCGCCTCAGGCCCGTACCCGACATCGACGGCGTCGCCGACGGCGGCGCTGACCTGCGCAGCCGCTTCTTGTGTGGCCATGACAACAGTCTTCGGTCCGAACTCGTTCACCTGTTCGACAACCAGCTCGACGTTGGTGCCCGCGGCGACAGCCACAACCGAACATCGATCGCGTTCGGCACGAACGACGTCGAACGTTTGAGTCCCGATCGAACCCGTCGACCCCAGAACAGCGATTGTTGTCACGGTCGCAGTCTAGGACGCGAGCTTTCTCGAGCCAGAGCGGGTCGAGAGCGAGACCTGATCAGGAGGCGAGAAGAAGGACCATGAAGTAGACGGTGGGGAACACGAACAGAAGGGCGTCGAACCGGTCGAGCACGCCTCCGTGTCCGGGGAGGATCGTCCCCATGTCCTTCAAACCGAGGTCGCGTTTCATGAGCGACTCCGCGAGATCGCCAATCGGTGCCACCACCGCTACCGCGACCGCAACGAGTACTGCATCGACGGTGCCGAACGGGTCGCCCGAGAAGGGATCGATTCCGATGATGCCCACGACAACCAGACCCACCAGAACGGTGGTGATCATGCCACCCAGTAGCCCTTCGACGGTCTTGTTCGGACTGGCGTCGCTCAGGGGTGATCTACCGAACGTTCGACCGATGACGTACCCGCCGATGTCGTAACCGACAGCCAGAACGATTGCTGTCAGAACCAGACCTATGCCGTCGGGGCTGTCCAACAACACCGCGGCGTAGGAACCCAAGACCCCGATGTACACGACTCCGAGCACAGTGACGCCGAGATTCGGGACCGGACGTTCTGATGAGACTCCAACCAGATACCAGAGCGCCCCGAAGATGATGGTTATGACCAGCACGACACCAATGGCTTCTTCGCCTCGCCAATAAACGCCCAAAGGCAGCGAGATCGTGGCGGTGAGGCCGAGCAAGGTCGCGGGCTGATATCCGACCCGACGAAGACTCACGAAGAACTCCGACGCAGCGAGGCCCAGGACCGCTGCTATCAACAACAGGGTGACGGGTTTGCCGATGACGAGACACAACACCGCGACCCCGGCCAGGATCGCACCGGTGGCGACACGAGGCATGAGGTCGGCCGATCCACCTCCTGAGTTACCCCCTTGTGGGGAACCAACCGGCGCGGCGGGAGCCGGACCCTCGGCGGAGCGTTGGCGGCGGCTCGCCGGCGCGGTGTCGTAGGTGAAAAAATCGTCTTCCACTTGGCCGCCGCCACCAATGGCAACCGGTGGGGTTGGCTGGGCAGTCGGCTGTGCGGCTGGTTGTGACGTTGGCGGCACTTCATCGCCGCCACCCGGGTCATCAGCCCAACGGGGGCCAGAGTTGGTCAACGAAGACCATGCCGACAGATCGTCGTCGCCCTCGGCGGCAAGTTTCGGCACTTCGCCTGTGCCTGGCTCGGTCCAGTGCGGCAAGCCGTGGTCCTCGTCGCCAAAAACGGACGAACTCTCGGATTCGGAATCATTTGGGTCGTTGTCCACTTCGGTGCCTCCAAGGAGCTGAGTCTCGTCGCCAGCGCGGCTCAGACCTCCATTAACTCCTGCTCTTTGTGGGCGAGAGCGGCATTGATGCCTTCCTCGCTGCCATGGGTGAGAGTGTCGATCTGTTTTTCGGCGCGAGCAACTTCGTCAGAGGATGCATCGCCATCCTTTGACAACTGTTCGAGATCCTGGCGGGCGCTCCGCCGAGCGTTACGGACCGCTATCCGGCCCTCTTCGGCCATGCTCTTGACCACCTTGACCAGGTCTTTCCTGCGCTCCTCGGTGAGCGGGGGGAACACGAGTCTGAGCACAGCTCCGTCGTTGGACGGCGTCAAACCGAGGTCGGCCAATTGGATGGCCCGCTCGATCGCGTCCATAGCTCCCTTGTCGAAGGGCGAAATGACCAGAAGCTGAGGTTCGGGCACCGAAAAGCTCGCCAGCTGTTGCAGTGGCACCTCGCTGCCGTAGTAGTCGACGGGAATCCGCTCGACCAGGGCCGGGCTCGGCCGACCGGTACGAATCGACGAGAACTCTTGACGGGCATGGCCGACAGCCTTGTCCATCCGATCCTCGGTTTCCACGATGATCAAATCGATCAGCTCCGTGCTCACAGCCCTCCCTTCAGCTGACCAGGGTACCGATGGCCTGACCGGCGAGTATGGACCCAACATTGCCATCACTCATCAAGTCGAACACGACGATGGGCAATTCGTTGTCCATACACAGCGATATGGCGGTCGAGTCCATGACTTTCAGACCCTTGTTGAGCACATCGATGTAGCTGACCGTTTCGAGCAACTGGGCCGAGGGATCGAGTTTGGGATCGGCGGTGTAGACCCCGTCGACGCCTGAGTGCGTGCCCTTGAGCACGGCTCCAGCCTCGATTTCGACGGCGCGCAACGCCGCTGTGGTGTCGGTGGTGAAGAACGGGTTGCCTGTTCCGCCGGCAAAGATGACCACTCGGCCCTTCTCGAGGTGGCGCACCGCCCGGCGCCGGATATAGGGCTCGGCGACCTGAGACATGTGAATGGCGGACTGAACCCTGGTGGGTTGGTCGAGTTGCTCGAGCGTGTCCTGGAGCGCCAACGCGTTGATGACGGTGGCCAACATGCCCATGTAGTCGGCCTGGGCGCGGTCCATACC
>JBPCTU010000534.1:0-7354 GCA_051011515.1 Acidimicrobiales bacterium | reverse complement strand
GTTTTGGCCCGGTCCACCCCGGCAGTCGTCGACTCCTGGCCCACCGGCGAGGTTGTCGTTGCCGAAGCCTCCTCGCAGGATGTCGTTGCCGAAGCCCCCGAAGATGTCGTCGTCGCCGGCGTTGCCTTTCGCGGTATCACGGCCCCCCCGCCCGTCGATGATGTCGTTGCCCCTGGCTCCCAGCAACGTGTCGGCACCTCGACCCCCATCCAACAGGTCGTTGCCGGTGTTACCCACGATCCGATCGGCGCCTCGTTGTCCGAACAGCAGGTCGGGACCCCCCTCACCCTTGATCTTGTCGTTCCCGAATCCGCCTTGGATGAGATCGGAGAAAGAGCCACCACAGAGGAGGTCGGCGGAGCCGCGACCGATCAGTAGATCCCTGCCGCCTCTGCCGTGAAACGAATTGGAGACGCCGGTGCCAACGATCGTGTCGGGAAAGCCCGTTCCTACGATGTCGACCGGTTGGCCGAAACACTTCTTTGCCGGCGGATTGAGGACCTGCGAAACCCAAGAGGCGAGGTTGGAGTTCACGATGTCGCTGATGCCGTTGAGGTACTCAGTGCCGGTGTGTGGCGCACACCGGTCGAGCGGGGTGAATATGTGGCTGTTGACTCCGGCCACAACCCAGTTGTCGGTGCCCTGTTCCACCATCGTCGGCCCGCCGCTGTCGCCGAAACAGATCGCGCCGTCGGTGGTCACATCAGGGAGCGTGAACAGCGCTGAGTTCCTGAGATCAGTGGGGAAACCCGTGCCCCCTTCGAATGTTTCGGCCTCCGTGTCGGTGATGATCTGGGTGGTCCCCATCCGGAGTTTGAAGTCGGTCCCCGAGGGCCCTGGGGAGAAGACGCACGGTGAGCTGGCGCAGAACTGGCCGAACCCGAAGACGATGGCCGGCAGCGGCGACCCAGCTGCGGGTTTCACCAAGGCCGGCTGGTTGCTGATGGCCCGCGGCGCGATTGCTGATGCGGTACGCAGTTTCACAAGAGCCACATCGTTCGCGAAGGTGAGCGGGTTGTAGTCCCCGTGAACAATCCAGGCCTCCGCAGTATGAACCTCGGTGCCGGCGACAGGCGGGAAGGCCTCGTCGAGGATGCTCACCATTCCCAGGTAAACCGTCACAGTCGTGGCGTGTTCGGTGGCGAACCCGTTGTCAGACTGGACACAGTGCGCCGCCGTAAGCACCCACATCGGAGCTACGAGTGTTCCGCTACACGTGCTCGTGCCCAGAGAGGGGAAAAACATCTCCAGATACGCGATATCGGGGTATTCACCCGACGCTGGGAACGTCGTGTCGCCGACCAGGGGTGGAGGTGCCGGACCTGGTTCGTCCTGGGCTCCGGAGGTTGGCGTCAAAACACCGAAGACAATGGCCAGCGCGGCCACAATTGCCAGAATCGCCCGTCGTCGCGGCATTGGTGGGTGTCCCTTCGGCCCAGGAGTCGCCCCGACCGTAGCCGACTGGGTTGCCGATGCCCTCTTACCGAATCCGCCCTGGGCCCGACGGCCCGGATGAGAATCCGCTCCGGCGTCACTTGGTAGCCAGGATCTCTCCGTGGGGGACGATGAAGACTGCGTCGGGTTGTTTCATCCAGTCCAGGAAAGCTGCTCCGACGGCTTCCAGTTTGGTGTCATCAGCGATGCCCAGCCGGTTGGCTTCGGTGGCGAAAGTGGACTGGCGTATGCGATCCGCCCAGAGCTGACCCCACCACGAACGGGTCTCGTCGGTCGCGAAGGTCCAAGTGGACGAACTCAGCTCGATCTCCGAGAACCCTGCTTGTCGTGCCCAGCCGAGGAGGTAACGGCCGGCATCGGCTTCGACGCGGTTGTGGGAAGTGATCTGGTGATACAGGTCTTGCCAGAGATTCATGCCTTCGTTATCGGGCGTCCAGAACATGGCTGAATAGTCGGCATCTCGGACTGCGACCACGCCCGAGGCGTTGACGACACGGCGCATCTCGGCGAGAGCGGCGATCGGGTCGGTGAGGTGTTGCAGAACCTGATGTGCGTGCACGATGTCGAAGGAGTTATCGGGGTAGTCGAGTGCATATGTGTCGCCTACTTCGAAGCGCACGTTGTCGAGGTGGTCGGGAATCGACTCGGCCGCTTCACCCACAATGTGTTCGGATCGATCGACGCCGACCACCGATCCCGGCCCTACCCGCTCAGCCATGTCGACTGTGATTGTCCCGGGACCACAACCGATGTCGAGGACGTCCACACCTGCGTGGAGGTGATCGGCAAGATACGCCGCCGAGTTATTCACGGTCCGCCAGGTATGGGAACGCAGCACTGACTCGTGGTGGCCGTGTACATATCGGTCGTCGTCAGTCATGACGACACCCTATTGAGCGCGATTGCTCACGGGGACATGCCGTCGGCCAAGAACGCCTCATCTAGACGCTCCTACAATCTGGGTGTGCAATACCGGATCGGGGACATCATCGTGGATACGTCAACGATGGAGGTCCGTCGGGGGTCAGAACCAGTTCGAGTCGAGCCTCAGGTCTTCGACGTCATCGTTTTCTTGATTGAACAGCGCCACAAGGTGGTGACCAAGTACGAACTGCTGGATGCGGTGTGGGGCAACCGGTTCGTCGGCGAGAGTGCGATCACCTCGAGGATCAGGGCGGCGCGACAGGCCATGGGTGACGACGGGCGGACGCAGGCAATCATCCGTACAACCCACGGCAAGGGGTACCGGTTCGTGGGTGAGGTCACCGAGCTACCCGCAGCGCCCGAACGTGAGTTTGAAGGGGGCAACGACGCGCCGACACATCAAGACCATCGGCGGGATGCCGACTCGCGCGGAGGCTCGGCGCATCTGACCAGGCGGCCACCAATCAAGTACACCGAGAGTCGTGGTCACAGCGTCGCCTACTCGGCGTTCGGAGACGGCGACGAGACCGTCGTGTTGATCAACGGCTTCGCAGGCAATCTGGACATCGCGTGGGAGTCCCCCGTGATAACGGAGTTCTATTCGCGGCTGTCCTCGTTCGCACGTCTGATCGTGTACGACAAGGTCGGTACCGGAGTCTCGGATCGGCTCGGCCCAGGACAGCTGGACACGCTCGAGGACCGGATGACCGACCTCCTGGCGGTACTCGACTCCGAATCTGTTGACCGGGCGACGATCATGGGGGTCTCCGAAGGAGGCCCGCTGTCGGTATTGCTGGCCGCGACCCACCCGGACCGGGTCTCCAAACTTGTCATCTTCGCCAGCTTCGCCGAACCACCACAACCTGAGCCGCTCGAGCCGGACGACCTCACCGATGTCTGGGGCACTGGAGCGGTGTTCGCATACCTCAGTGGCACTCCGCTCGGATCGGCAGAAATGCTCCGTCTTCTGAATGAAGGACCACAAGACGAGGAAAGCGCGTTCTACGCGAGGTGGGAAAGGCTCTCGTGCAACCCGTCGCGCGCGAATGAACTGGCCGCGATCACACGCGACAGCCATGTGCGAGAGATCCTCTCTGCGGTCGGTGTGCCCACACTTGTCATCCACCGACAAGGCGACACGATCACCCCCGTTGAGCAGGCTCACATCCTTGCCTCGGAGATCCCGAGCTCGAAGCTGGTGGTCCTGCCTGGCCACCATCATCTCTGGTTCGCGGGTGATCCGACGCCGGTTCTCGACGAGGTGGAGCGGTTCCTGACTGGTGACGTCGATACCAAAGTGATCGATCGGGTCCTCGCGACGGTGCTCTTCGTCGACATCGTCGACAGCACGAGCACCGCCGAGTCCTTCGGCGACACAGAATGGACCCGACTGCTGGAGCGTTTCTACCTGGCCGCCGATGCTGCTGTTGCCGAGGGCGGAGGGGAGCTGGTCAAGACGACTGGCGACGGTGTGCTGGCGTCGTTCGATGGCCCGGCGCGCGCGGTACGGGCGGCGGGTCGAATCCGCGATGCGGCTCGCGGTCTGGGTCTCGAGGTAAGAGCCGGAGCCCATACGGCCGAGGTCGAGCGCCGGGGGGACGACCTAGCCGGTATCGGCGTGCACATCGGGGCTCGCGTGTCAGCGCTGGCCGGAACCGGTGAGGTTTGGGTGTCGCGCACCGTCCGCGACCTGGTTACCGGCTCCGGTCTCGAATTCGCCGACGAGGGGATCCACGAACTGAAAGGTGTAACGGAGCCCTGGCCGCTCTACTGCGCGCAGATCTGAGTCCCGCCATTGGCGGTCGGGGTGCACGGTTCGAGGTCGCAGCGCTCGAACCAGCCGAAACGTTCGGGTGAGTCGCGGGGAATGGCCGTCTCGGGCCTGTTCGGCCAGCATGGGTCTCGTGGTCAACGATCAGCGTCGGCAACTGTCGATCGTGGCGCTCGCTCTTCTCTTGTCGATGGCGACCTGGTTCTCCACTGCTGCGGTGCTCGGCGAGCTTCGTGAACGTTGGTCGTTGTCTGCCACTGACGCCAGCTGGCTCACGATCATGGTTCAGCTCGGATTTGTAGCTGGAGCCGTCATCTCGGCAATGTTCAACCTCGCCGACCGGGTCCGGCCCCGCCGCCTCATGCTCATCGGCGCGAGTGGAGCCGGTGTCGCGAACGTGTTGATCATCGCTGTCGACGGGTTCGCGGGGGCGTTGGTCCTGCGATTCGTCACGGGTATGTTCCTCGCCGCGGTCTACCCGCCCGCACTCAAAGCAATGTCGAGCTGGTACCAGCGTGGCCGAGGGTTCGCACTGGGCGTGATGATCGCGGCGCTGACGGTCGGTTCGGCCCTGCCACACCTGATCAACGCGCTCGGTGGCCTCAGCTGGCGGCCGACATTGGTCGCCACCTCACTGCTCTCGGTGGCGGGCGGCGTGCTGGTCGACCGCTTCAACACCGAGGGCCCGTTCAGCCTTGCACCTGCTGTCTTCGACCCCCGACAGCTGCGCGCGATCGCGCGGAATCGGGAGTTCCGGTTGGCCACGCTCGGGTACTTCGGCCACATGTGGGAGCTCTATGCCATGTGGGCGTGGATAGCGGTGTTCTACGCCGACGCTTTCTCGGACTGGTCGTCCCGCTGGGCGAGTTTGATCGCATTCGTCGTAATCGGTGCGGGGGCGGCCGGTTCGATATACGCCGGTGTGGTGAGCGACCGGCGATCGAGAAGTGAAGCCGCAGCAATTGCTCTCCGCTGGTCGGGGTCGGTCGCAGTTGTGATCGGGTTTCTCATCGATGCGCCCCCGGCTTTGCTGATAGCGATCGGTGTTGTCTGGGGATTCTGGGTCGTCGCGGACAGTGCCCAGTTCTCGACCATCGTCACCGAGGTCACTGAACCTCGTTACGTCGGTACCGCGCTGACGATGCAGCTGGCGTCCGGCTTTGTGTTGACCGTCTTCACGATCTTCCTCGTGCCGGTGGTGCGGGATGCCCACGGCTGGGGTTGGGCCTTCCTGCTGTTGGCGCCGGGGCCACTGGTTGGTGGTTGGGCGATGCACGTGCTGGGCCGACGGGTCGATGACCCGAAATCGGTAGCGGAGCCCGACTATTACGTGAGCCCATTCTTCTGAGCGTCGCCCAGGACTCGGACATTCGATCGACTCGCCACAACGGTTGGCGGTTGGCCCGCAGGCCTCAGAGAAGTGTCACTTCTCCAGTGCTGCCGTTGACCTCTACTTCGGCACCGTCGGGGATGCGCATCGTCGCCCCGGTGGCTGAGACGACGCAAGGTAAACCGAGTTCTCGGCTGACAATGATGGCGTGGCTGATTTGCCCGCCGACATCGACTACAACCCCGCCCGCTGTCATGAACAGCGGCGTCCATGCAGGGTCTGTCAGCGGCGCAATCAGAATGTCGCCGGGTTCCAAACCCCTCGGGTCACCGGGGTCGGTGACCACCCTCGCGCGACCGCGAACGCTGCCAGGGCAACCGGGGACGCCTTGGATCGCATCCCCTGGACTCAGCTGGTCGGCGGCCGCCGCCTCGCGCTTGTCCCAGGTGGAGATGGGCGGCACCTCGCCGTTGATGATGAAGAACGGGGGTTCAATCGACCGGAGCGTCTCGTAGTCACGTGCCCTCTCGGCTGCGGCGCTCGTGAATGCCTGAGGGGCTCCGACGAACTCTTCTAGTTCCTCGTCCAGCAGCATGAACATGTCATCCGGCTTCTCCAGATGACCGGCAGCCGCCATGCGTCGGCCAAGCTCCTGGAACACGACCCTGGCCTCGTTGACGACACGGACGAGGTTGGTCTTGGTCCGCTCGCGGTACTGCATCATGTTGGCCGCGACCAGGGCAGCCTCGAACTGGCCTGACAGTTCGTCGTTCCCCAACTTCTCCAACTTCGCCCGGACCTCGGCGGTGACCTGCTCGCGCTCGGCTGCCTGATTGCCCTGCCGGTTGCCGGGAGACTCGTCGTCGCTCTGGAATCGCACTCGATCCAATAATGCCAACGCCAACTCGGGACGGGTCTCCCAGGAGTCGGCCCCGATCTCCCACTCGTTCGGGCCCCGACTGCCGAACTCGAGGATGAACTTGTCCCAGTCGGCTAGGAACGCGGCTGCATCGGGATGATCTGCGCTCAGAAGTCGGCCCAAGAGGCCATCGATGCCACCGTCGAACTCTTCGGTGAGTAGGTCTGACTGCTTGACCGTTCGAGACAGGTCCCAGAGCGCGAACGACGGTTCTGCGGAATCGACGCCCCCAAGTCCGGCAACAAGCCGCATAGGGATGGTTGGATCGCCGATTGCCTCGCCAACAGCGAACAAGATGCCGGGGGCGATCCCGGAGCTGGACGACGAGACCGCATGTACTGCGAAGAGGCTCTGATGCAGAGGTTGGATCTCGCGGGCCCGAGCCAGCAGCTCGGCTGGTGTAAGTGATTCGAGGTCGGAGCGTGACCGCCGGAGCGCCTCGGTGGTCTCGCGATCGGCGTCGATTTCGGGCCACTCCGTGGCCGTCATGACCCAGCCCAGGTGGGCCAGGATCGCCTCTTCCAGGTCGGGCCGCTCGTCGTCTGGGTGCGGCTCGTAGGGCGGGACATCGGGGTGATCTCCGAAAAACGCCATGTCGAGCTGCTCAACGGTGACGGCTGGGTTGCGGACTCCCTGCATTCGGACATTCGAGAGGTTGATGTAGAAGTACCCGCCGAAGAACCCGCACGGTTCGGGGCGGACATCGGACATTTCGCCTTCGGCGTACACGCCCTGTCGCACGTAGCCATCTCGCCACCCGAGCACCATGCCGTTGTCGAAAGAGTACGTCTGGCCGAGGGGGGTCGCCGGGGGCGCCAGGACTTCTCCCGCGTTGGCCCGGGTGTAATGAGGCCATCTTTCACTAGGCGTCCAGTCCGCTATCCACCGGTCCAATCGACTTCCTCCTGCTCGAGAGACTTGTTCTGCCAGCGTGAAGTGTGCACATGTGCACACT
>JBPCTU010000533.1:0-4855 GCA_051011515.1 Acidimicrobiales bacterium | reverse complement strand
GGACCAGGCCCATCCACGGCCACTCTCGAACCAATAAACACGCCGTCGGCCTCGCCGGCCGACGGCGTCAGGTGGATCCGCGGACCGGCAAGGGACACCCCACCAGCTCGTAGGTGTGCAGACGTTTTCGCAAGGTGAACAACAACAAGCTGACGGCCAACAAACCGACAACCGGCTGAACCGGGGCCCACCAGCTCAGAGCACCCGACGTCCCGACCAAAGCGACCACAGCTTGGTTGCAGACCGGACAACCCACGGCCAGAAACGAAACGAAACCGCCCCAGACGGTCGTCCGTTCCTCGGCTTCGGTCAGCTCGCTTTGGGCAGCCGGCCTGATAGCAAATATCAGCCCGATGAGGGCCGAAGTCACGATCAGTATCAGGTAGTCGATGGGTTTTGTGGCAATCGGTCGGCCGAACCACGGGGTGTCGATGAGATCGGCGGGCACCGCGATGACCACTGCGGCAACAGCCGAGTAAAGCGCCGCTCGCGGCCAGGTGGCCGCTGGTAAAGCTCCGAGCTTCGACAACACCGCCTCAGCTTATGCAGGCCCTTGGAGCTAAACAGAACGGGCTCACCCGATATGGTCCCCGTTCGGTCAAGGATCTAACTTCGTGACCATGTCCGCCATCGAGCGTCCGAAGTCGGCTCTCGCGCGAAGTCCTCGCGAGCGTTATCTGCCCGACGATCTCGACTCCGGATACGTCATCGGCGCGGAAGAGTCCATGGCGGCTGCGCTCCATCGCTTGACAACGGAGCAGTTCACCGTAGCCATCAATGCTCTCAGCGATCCGAAGGCCGATGTCGGGCTGGCCACAGTCGCGACCTTGAAGTCCATGGAGCGGATCTCCGCTGTGCTGCGTTTGGTCCGCACCTCGATAGGTGATGAGGCGTATCGCACCGAACTGACGATCATCAAGGACACGAGCGACCTCTTGGGTGGCCTCATGGCCGGCCAGCCAGAACTCCGTGCACTCGACCAGCTTCGGTCCCGTTTCCAGCCTCTCCTCAGCGTGGACGCGTTCACGCACCTCCGCAGTCAGCTACTGAACCGGCATCAGCTGCTGCGCCTGCAGGCACTCTCAGAGGGCGAGGCCCTCCTCCGAACCCTCCACCGACTCAGGAGGGCAAGGGCCCGATTTGCCGCTTGGCCCATCGACGACCGGACCGACGCGCGCATGTACGGCCGTGAACCGGTCAGCGACTCGTTCGCGACTCTCACCGACGGTCTCGCACGAACATATCGACGAGGACGAAAACACTGGCAACACGCCCGTGAAGGCGATGCGAGCCGACTCCCCAAGCTGCAGCGTGAAGTACAGAACCTCCAACATCAGGTGCAGATCCTGAGCGCTTCGTGGCCCGAGGTCCTCGCCGCCACCTCGCGCGCTTGCTCTCAACTCGATTCAGTGCTGACTGAAGAGAACGGACTGGCTGCGCTTCATCAAGCCATCTCGGCCGGCGAGAGTGCCGTCATCACCACCGATCTCGAACGCTCTTTGCTGGAGTCGATCGTCTCGAGCACGAGGGCCGAGCTGACGGCGATCATCGAGATCTTGGGGGCGCGTATGTATGTCGAACCCACTCGACTGTTCGTAGCCCGAATGGAGGCCTACTGGTCGGCGCGAAGCTACGAAAGTGCTCCCGTCTGACCCGAGGCGTTGCTGGCTGGCAGCTCCGGGCCAAACGTCACCGACCGCGACTCCGGACCAGCTCAGGGCCGATCTCGTCGATCGACCTGGCCCCAGTCAGGGCCATCGTCTGCTCCATACCATCTGCGAGGAACTCCAGGACCCAGTCAACCCCGCGTTCACCGGCCGCACCCAACGCGTAGAAGTAGGCCCGACCGATCATGCACGCGTCGGCACCCAACGCGATCGCCTTGACGATGTCGCTGCCACGCCGCACCCCACCATCGCAATAGATCTCAGCCCTACCCTCAACTGCGTCGACGACCGGTGCTACAAGATCGATGGGCGCCGGGGCACCGTCGAGTTGCCGGCCACCATGGTTCGACAGTGCAATCGCATCCACGCCCGCGTCAGCCGCCAATAGAGCATCGTCGACGGTCTGAATACCCTTCAGGATGATCGGACCTTCCCACACCGACTGGAACCACTCGATGTCCGACCAGGACAAGCGTTCGTCGAACTGGCGCCGCATGTGCTCTGACAGCGATATCGGGTCTGACCCGTCGTCGGTGTCGGACCCGACCACATTGGCGAAACGTATTGGGTCAGCTGTGGCGAAATCCCAGGTCCATGATGGGTGAAGCGCTCCATCGATCAACGTGTCGAGACCAAGACTTGGTGGCAATGTGAACCCTCGGCGAACATCGCGCTCGCGGCGACCGAGTACGGCTGTGTCCACGGTGATCATGATCGACTCGTACCCGGCCTCCTTCGCCCGGTCGAGCAGTTCCTTCAACAGGCCTTTGTCTTTCCACACATAGACCTGGAACCAACGCCGGGAACTCGTCACCTCGTCGCCGTCGTTGCCCAGCTGCACCGAGTCTTGTGCCTCGGTGATCTCTTCTATCGAACGAGTTGCCATGGTCGACAACGTGTAGGGCAGTCGAGCCCGACTAGCGGAGCGACACACCGCCAGCTCTCCCTCGGAATGCGCAATCCGGCCGAAGCCGGTGGGGGCCAGAATCAAGGGCAACGGCGATGCCTGGCCGAGAATGTCGGTCGATGTGTCGATGCCTGAGACATCGCGCAACACCCGCGGGGCGAATTCCAACTCATCGAAACCAGCGGTGTTGCGACCGAGGGTAACTTCGTCCTCCGCCGCACCATCGATGTAGTCGAACACTCCCCCCGGCAACCGGCGCCGCGCAAGCTGTCGAAGATCCTCGACATTCGCGACCCGTGAGAGTCGTCGCTCTACCGGATCCGTTTTGAACTCACGAAACCGCAGCACCGACCTGAGAGCATCCAGCATGGTGGGATCCTACCCACGGCCTGGCTTGTGACCCGAAGCCGATTCTCGGAGCAGACTCGCCGACGACCCGCTGGAGCGGGGATACCTCGACGCGCCGCCGCGGCTAGGGCATCATCTGAGGGCTCTAGTCGATCAAGCCAAGCCCCAAGGACGGAACGTGACCCAGAACATCGGCCAGATTCTCACCAAGCGCGCATATCGCGACCCCTCGGTCGAGGCAATCCACGAAGCAGAATCCGGACGCAGGTTCACATACGAGGCGCTCAACCTCAGATCGAATCAAGTCGCCGACGCGATGAAGCGCTCGGGGATCGAGAAGGGGGACCGCGTTGGGCTGTTGCTGATGAATGGAACCGAGTTCGTCGAGAGCTTCTTCGGCGCAGCCAAGATCGGGGCCGTCAACGTTCCACTCAATTGGCGCCTCGTGGCCGATGAGTTGGTGTTCATCCTTAGCGACTCGGGTTGCACGATGCTGATCTTCAGCCCCGAATTCGGCGAGGTGGTCTCGGAGCTTCGCGACCGGGGGGAAACGGCCGTCCAACACTGGGTTCAAGTCGGCGGCGAACCCGACAGCGATGCGCTCGATTACGACGAGTGGATCGGCGCTGCGTCGGCAACGGAACCAACGGCCGAGGCCGCCGGCGGTGACCTGCTCTTCATCATGTACACGTCGGGAACGACAGGCCTCCCAAAGGGTGTCATGCATTCCCACGACACCGTCTTGTGGGCTTGTCTGACCATCACGGCGACGACGGACTTTCGCGACGGAGATCGATATCTCAATACCCTGCCGCTGTTCCATGTCGGGGCCCTTTCACCAGTGCTGGCAAGCGTCTACGGGGGATCCTCGATAACGCTCATGAAGGCATTCGACCCCACCGCATCGTGGGAGGTCATCACCAGCGAAGGGATCACAACGACGTTGATGGTCCCGGCGATGCTTCAGTTCATGTTGTTGACCCACAAGCCCGAGGAACACAACGCGAGCACACTCCGATGGGTGATGTCAGGCGCCGCGCCGGTGGCCGTTTCGTTGATCGAGGCATATGCAGATCTCGACATCGAAATCCATCAGGTCTACGGGCTGACCGAGTCATGCGGCCCGGCGTGCCTCATCACGTCGGCCGACGCGCTGGCCCGGGCCGGCTCAACCGGGCGAGCCTTCTTCTTCACACAGGTTCGAGTTGTAGACAACGATGGTCAAGATTGCGCTCCCGATGTCCCTGGCGAGGTCATCGTGGCCGGTCCCCACATCATGCTCGGCTATTGGAAACGGGACGACGCCACCGCAGAGACAATCATCGACGGTTGGCTGCACACCGGCGATGTCGCAACCATGGATGCCGACGGTTTCGTCACCATCGTCGATCGCGTGAAGGACATGTTGATCTCCGGCGGGGAGAACGTCTATCCGGCCGAGATCGAGGGTGTCTTGTTGGCCCATGAAGCAATAAACGACGCCGGCGTCATCGGTATACCGTCATCGAAGTGGGGCGAGTCTCCGTTGGCCGTGATCGTCCGGGCCAACGACGGTCTGTCAGCACAGGATGTCATCGAGCACTGTCAGGGAAAGCTGGCACCCTTCAAGGCGGTTAAGGCCGTCGAGTTCGTCGAGGTCATCCCAAGGAATGCGAGCGGCAAGATATTGAAACGGGAACTTCGGAAACTCTTCGCCTACGACGCGCCCGAATAGCAGAGCAACAGAAAGCTCACTCGCAGGCGACAACAAGCGATGCGATCTCGAGTCAGGCGAGGAGATCCGAGGCAGAAGCGACCAGGCCTGGGATGTCATCGGCCATCTCCGCCATACGTTCGTCGGTGCTCTCGCCAAGCTCCCAACGCCGATACAGCTGCTGCATGATTGTGACGGTCTTCCATTGTGCGAAGGCCTCGTACCAAGCGAGCTGCGCTA
>JBPCTU010000532.1:0-2563 GCA_051011515.1 Acidimicrobiales bacterium | reverse complement strand
TGCAGGTGTTCTCTCAGATCTTCGACGGTCTCGATGGGCACGTCAGGCCTTGAAATCGATCTCGAAATGTGTGCCGTCGCACAAGGGTTTGTTCGACGACTGTCCACACCTGCACAGAGTCACCCGGTTCCTCGTTTCCATCAACTCACCAGATGTCCGCTCGATCTCGATCCCGCCCGACACGAAGAGTGGGCCATCTGTGGTGGGGCTGATCGCCACTGGCAGGTCGGGTTCAATGGGTTCTCCCTCCAGTTCGTATGCAAGAGCACCTGAAGGACAGTGCTCGATCATGCCGAGGAGCTGAATACGTACCTGCTCATCGTCGGTGTCGGGGATCATGTCGAACCATGTCCTCACCTTGTTGGTGCAGAAACCGGCGTGTTGGCAGAGTTCGCCGTCCTTCACGACTCGGAGCCCAGGCCCGTCGTGGATCTCGACGCGCTCTTCAGTGGTATTCGTCGAGGCGGACTCGGTGCCATCGAACAGATCGAACGCGT
This sequence comes from Acidimicrobiales bacterium, assembly GCA_051011515.1. Lineage (GTDB taxonomy): Bacteria > Actinomycetota > Acidimicrobiia > Acidimicrobiales > UBA8592 > JBPCTU01. The sequence goes on along the minus strand of JBPCTU010000532.1, from coordinate 2,066 downwards.
GGGAGCCGTCGCAGAACGGTTTGTTGTCCGATTGCCCGCACCGACACAGGAGGTAAGTGGGCGGATGTTCGAGCTCCGATGCTGTGCTCCAGGTCAACGCCTCGCCCTTCTCGGACCGGATGATCGTTTTGGGGTGGAGGGGCACGTCACCGGACACCTCATAGGGACCGTGTGGCATTACCTCGATATGTGGCTTCGGACGTCTCTGATCTCCGGTCATAGGTGCCCCGTTTCTAGGCCTTTCTCAATTCTGTCATCTTCTGTGTCGCCTTCGCCTCGTGCTCTCGCTCCGCAAAGCGTGCTGACGGCGACAGGCATCCCACCTGCGACGCGCAACTATTGTTTAGCCTCGGCCGGGCCGGTTAGTCACAACGAGGGGTTGGGGTCTTGGAGACCGAGTTGGAAATCCTGCAGCTTGGTGTCGACGCGTGGAATGAATGGCGCACGGTGAATCCCACAGTCCGCCCTTCCCTCCGGGCGGCGGACCTCAGCGGTCGCGACCTGAGTCGAGCGAACCTCAGCGAGACCGACCTGGCCGGCGCAGATCGCGACGACGTCGACTTGTCCCGCGCGAATCTGAAGATGTGCGATCTGAGCGGAGCGGACCTTGCGGGCGCCGATCTCGCCGGAGCAGATCTGTACAAAGCCGATCTGGCGAATGTGTTCGGGGTCGGTGCAACCTTCGAAGGCGCGTACCTGGCCGAGTCGTGCTTGGCCGGAGCAGACCTTCGAGGTGCAGCGTTCGGCTCGTCCGATCTGACCAAAGCCGATCTCTCGACAGCCAACCTCGTTGGCGCTGACCTCGGTGGGGCTGACATGTCGGGCGCCGACATTCGTGGCGCCGATGTGAGCCAGGCCAACGTCGCCGGTGCAAGTGTCTACGGCCTCCAGTACGGCAGTTTCATGACGATGAGCGGTCACTACTTTGCCGTACGCGGGCTGGATTCCTGTTACGGGAACGCCCTGTTCACGCGTGATGCCCGGGATCAGGACTACCTCGACAGCATGCGACGGTCGATGGAGGAGACGCCCTCGCCGTGGAAACGGAAGCTGAAGTTGTTCGCGTTCTCGGCCTGGTCGGTGATCGACTTCGGTCGCAGCCTCGCCAAGCCGGCCGTCTACGCCCTCACGATCGCGATGCTGTTCGGTGTTCTGTACACCTTCGACCGGAGCTACTCGTGGGGAATGATGGACTACTCCGGTAGTGCCGACACCCCGCTCAGCCCCTTCTACTACTCCATCGTCACCTACACGACACTTGGATTTGGCGACATCACGCCTGTGAACTGGGTCGGGGAGATAGTTGTGGTCAGTGAGGTGATCATGGGCTACACGACGCTTGGGCTCCTGTTGTCGATACTGGCCAATCGCGTTGCGAGGCAGAGCTAGGGAGCCTGGCTTCCCACCGGTTCCGGACCCTGAGCTATGGTCATCCGACCATGGCGAAGTTACTTCTGGTCGAGGACAACGAGATGAACCGCGACATGTTGTCGCGCCGGCTCAGTAAACGTGGCTACGAGGTGACAATGGCGGTCGACGGGCAAGAGGGCGTCGACGCTGCCAGGGATGGGCAACCGGATCTGATACTCCTCGACATGAGCTTGCCGGTCCTGGACGGATGGGCGGCCGCCGAGATACTCAAGAAGGACCCGGCAACTCTGGACATCCCGATCATTGCCCTCACCGCGCACGCCCTGGCCGGTGACCGCGAGAAGGCCTTGGAGGCCGGATGCGACGACTACGACACCAAGCCAGTGGAGCTCAGCCGGCTGCTGGAGAAGATCGAAACCCTGCTTCCCGAGGCCTGAAACAGGATCCGGGGGGATCACGATGACGTCGCCAGCACATCGCCTGTTCGTCTATAGCAACCCAGTGGACGGGCGCGAGGATGAGTACAACGACTGGTACGACTCTGTCCATATCGCCGAGGTCCTCGAGGTCGAGGGCTTCGTCGGGTGTCAGCGGTTCAGCGTCGATCCGGGAACCGACAGCGCTCCTGCTCGTTACCTTGCGATCTACGAGATCGACAGCGAAGATCCGGTGGCTTCGTTCGCGACCCTTCAGGC
>JBPCTU010000531.1:0-2523 GCA_051011515.1 Acidimicrobiales bacterium | reverse complement strand
GGCCTGAAGCCCGTCGACGAAGCGGTCCCGTGCCGGTCGCGCCAACGACAGGTCTCGATATGTCGACGCACTGCGAGCGGAGGCAAGGGCGGTCCGGGCTCGGCGGGTAACTCGGTCGCTCGCTACTGACCACCAGAGCACAGGGACTGCGGCGGCAATGGCTGCTGCGGAAAGCCAGATGTGAAACGGAACGTCGAACATGGCTCGCCTCCTAGAACTTCAGCCTTGTGATGCGCCGCATCCACACTGAACCGATGATGACCGCAGCAATTGCGGCAATGAGGAGTGTGCGACCGAGATTGGTCTCGAAAAGCAAGCTGAGATAGTCGGGCGCCACGGTGAACTGCCACGCCGCCATCAGCGGAGGGAGTGCAAGAAGGATGATCGCCGATATCCGGCCTTCAGCGCTGAGGGTCTTGATGTGTCGGCGTACTCGTTCGCGGCTTCGGATTGTCTCAGCGGTATTGTCAATCACCTCGGCGAGGTCGCCGCCGATTTCGCGTGTGATCTCGATTGAGTTGGCGACCCATTCGAGATCCTCGTTGTCCATACGACGCACGACGTCTCGTAGAGACTCCACGACGTCTCTGCCCAGGTGGCCCTCGACCGTCACGCGCCGGAACTCGTCGGCTGTTGGGTCTTCAGATTCTGATGCCACGACCTCTATGGCCTGGGTGAGCGAATAGCCGGTTCGCAGCGAACCCGCCAGCAGTTGAAGGGTCGCGTTGAGCTGGCTCGCGAACGCATCGCGGCGTCGGCTCGTCCGCACCGAGAGGTAGGCCATTACCAACGCGAGGACGCCGGCCAAGAAGACGAGGCCCAGGAGGAGCGAGAACAGTGCGCCCACGAAGAACAAGGTGATGGAGATCAGCGATACGAGTACAGCAAACTCGCTCGTACGCATTTGGAGGCCGGCCGACTCGAGCTTGAAGGCCAGCCGAGCACGACGTCCGCTGCGATCGAGGAGTCCCTCGGCCTTGTGCGTGAGCCAGGCCGGGAACCGGGAGATGCCGGTCGCCCCGCTCGATGTCGCTCTTGCGACCACGGGTGCGTATGCCGCCAGCGGGTTCTTCCGTCGCTTGTCCGGCCAGAGCAAGATGTTGAACAGAATGAGTGCTGCAACGGCGAGCACGGCGATGCCGAATGGCCGCAACCAGTCTCTGCCTGGATCCTCGATCTGGATCGGTTGTGGCGACGTGACCGTCAGGGAGACGTCAGCAGGAGTTGGCAGCGGAGCAGGTGTGGCGGTGGGCTGTGGCGCCGCCGCAACCGGAGGTAGTTGGACCCTGAGTGTGGCCTCGGCCACCACCCCTTGATCATCAAGGCGAACAACCACATCTGTCGGCCCTGATCCTTCGGCGGCGAACGCGAGTGCCACCTGGTTGGACAACAGGCTTGCGATGTCTGAGAAAACCCCTTCCAGGGCGACCAGGTCTTCCGCTGCTACGGCGGCACCGCCGGAGTCTCCGACCAGGCCCGCGAGCGCCCGCGGATCGCTCTCTGAGGTCGTGAGTGAGACCGCATAGAACGTTGCATCGCTGGAGATTATGGCTGTTTGGGCTCGACCGAGCAGAACCTCGGGTCCGACCTCGTCGGGGTCGACGGTGTTGCCACCGTCGCTGATCAGGATCACGTTGCGTAATGCGGTCGAGCGAGGATCGAACAGTGCTGCTGCATCCCCTGCGGCGGCGAACAGTGCAGTTTCGCCGGACGCGACCAGCCCGTCGACGGCCACAGCGACGGCCTGCTTGTCCGTAGTGAAGTCTTGGATCAGAACTGGCTCGTCGCCGAACCCGACGACAGCGACCAACGTACCCGCTGGCATTAACTCGGTGAACTGCGTCGCGGCAGACTTGGCCGCATCCAGTGGGGCTCCTTGCATGCTGCCCGAGGTGTCGATCACCAACACGACTTCCAGATCGTCGCCCGCTACTGGCTCTACCTCCGTCACGACCCTGGTGCCGCCAGTTGCCACGAAGAAGGAGGCCGGCCCGAGCTCGGCAGTATCGACCCGTGGTGGCACGATGACGGTGACTTCCAACTCTCGGCCGTCCCGTTCTACATCGGCTATCAGGAGCTCCTGAGGCTCTTCTTGGGCTCCTGCCTGAGCCGAGACAAGGCCAACGACTAGACAACAGCCGATCGCGACCAGGGCACAACAGCGGCGCAGTGAGAGACCGCTCATCGCAGCTTGGATCCCCCGATGAGGCTGGCCGGGTCGCCGAAGATGTCGGAAGGAAGGTCTATTCCGAGATCTTGGAGATGTTTATCGAAGCTTGGCCGGAGGCCGGTGGGTTCGATCGTGCCCTGGAACTTGCCATCGCGGTCGACACCCGCATCCCAGTTGAAGCGGTAGAGGTCGCTGAGCTGGATGACGTCGGTCTCCATACCGGTCACCTCGGAGATCTCGAGCACCCGGCGCGAACCGTCCGAGAGACGCCCGACGTGCACGATCATACCGACTGCCGATGCCACCTGCTCTCGGATGGCTTTGAGCGGGAGGTCCATCCCGGCCATCAACAC
>JBPCTU010000530.1:0-3080 GCA_051011515.1 Acidimicrobiales bacterium | reverse complement strand
GACAGACAATCGAGGTAGTACTGCGTGAACTTCATGGCGACTCGATTCTATTAACTCCGTATGTACGTACATTATAGCGCAGAAACCAAGCGCAAGCTCAAAAGAGGCCCGAACTAGCTGGCTATCGGACGCAACTCGTTGCGACCACCCGCTGACCAGTCACTCACGAACGTGTAGCGATCGCCGCGGATGAGCGTCGTCCGCCACTCGACCGGCGACTGGTCGCGTGCGCCAAGACGCTCCAGGAAGAACGCCGCCACACCATCGTCGAGCCCCAGCCTGGCGGAGTCCGCAGATCCAGCGACCACCGGGGTGAGTCGCTCCCATCCCTCGTTTGGCACGGGTGCACCGATTCGGGCCAGTTCGTCGTAGAGCGCCGTATGTGACCAATCGACCTCGAGCAGCGGCTCCGCGACCACTCTCGGCAGCCAGGCCCGGTCGATCGCGAGAGGCTCACCGCCGGCTAGGCGCAACCGCTCGAGATAGACCAACTCGGAGTCGGCGGCGACCTGCAGATGCTCCGCCGCGCTGGCGTCAACCACCAGGTCGAGGCTGAGCACCTCGCTGGTCTGCTCCACTCCGGTTGCCTCAATGGACTGGAACAGGCTGTAGAGCGTTCCAAGGGTCTGCTCGAACTCTGCGCGGTTGACGACAGTCCCCTTGCCTCGCTCGCGCCGCAGCAGGCCGGTGCGATTCAGATGGCGGACCGCCTCACGCGCGGTGTGCCGACTTACCTCGTAGGCCTCGGTCAACTCGAGGTCGGTAGGGAATGCGACATCAAACTCCCCGGCCTCGAGTCGGCCCCGCAGTTCCTCCTCGAGTTGCGCCCAGAGCGGCATCGGACTCGAACGATCTAGCGGTGTTGCCGGCATCGGCGGTCACGTCCCATTGGCAGAATGTACGTACATATTGCCACAGGTGAGCGAGTTGGCAGACCGCGACGGTTGCGAATGGTCGATCCGAAATGTGAAGCGAAACGCTGGACTAGCCCAACCAGGAACTGCAGGGCTCCGCTCGATAGGTGAGGATGCTACCTACGAAGCCTCGGCTTGCTGCTCGGCTCGGTGGTTGGCGACGACGGTAGTCACCAGACCGAATACGCAGAACGCCAGAATCAGCACGCCTAGCCAGACCGCCACTCCGCCCGCCAGCAGCACACCCACCATCACCAGGCACGCGACCACAAGCAGCGCAGGCGTGAGGTACCGCTTCTGCCACGTGAGTGCAGATTCTGCAGACATTGAACTCTCTCTTACCGATTCGATCGAGTGCGGTCGTCCCGCACCTCCCTCAGAAAACCAGGAATTGTGCGGCCCAGTTAGAGGACAACGTCACTACCTCGGGCATCTCGAAGTCCCGAGACCGCGGAGCCACAGAACGCCGATGGCCGGCCCCGAAAGGCCGGCCATCAGACTGTTTGGATGCTGGCGGGATCAGCCAGCAGAATTCAGATCAACCCGTGAACTTCGGAGCAGCAGTGCCGCCACCCGAAGGCTTCTTCGCACCAGGCGTTCCGGGCTTCTTGGGAGTCGAAGTCGGCGCAACAGTCGGTTCCGGAGTCGGCTCGGGCGTCTCAGCACAGTCGTTCACGATGTTGAACACAAACTCCGTAGTGCCGGGGGCCCAGGTCTGTTCCCAATAGGGACCATCAGCATTGCTGCCATCAGGATTCAGAGCGGTACAGCCCTCAGGAGCGTTGTTCTCCTGCACCCGATAAGTACACGGAACCGCCACATCACCATCGGCAAAGCTCCAACCCGCCACGATCGTGTCGGGCGTAGCCAACACAACCTGAGGCAACTGCGAAGCGTTGATCGTGCGGAACACACCGACCGAACCCAACAGGCCACCAAACGGATCGAATGGGATACCGGAACACAACCCCGGCGAGAAGACGTGGAAATCGGCACGATCAATGGTCGTGTAGTAGTCCCGACCGGTGAACGTCTTCGTCACAGTCAACGGCACCGGATCCAACTCGTTGTCGAAATCGACGTCACAGTTGTCACTTTGGGCCGCTCCGCCTATGACGGTCTGCGGGCCGACGAGAGCTACACCAGCGTCGACGTTCGAGTCGGGTCCGTTGTTGGTGCCGCAGGAACCATCGCCGTTGGTAGCGTCGATCCTTGCGAGGGTCCACCCGGTAGGCACCTCTTCAAAGACGCCGTACCAACAGGTCTGCACAGCGTTGTTGACGATGTAACCATTGAGGACCTCGACGGTGATCCGGCCAGTGGGGAAGCCGCCCGGTCCGGTGGCGCCAACTGTGGAAGCGGTTGTATTGCTACCTGCGCAGGGGCTGTCAGTGTCGGCGCCGCCAGCGATGCTGTCCTTCCAGGCTGTGATGCTGTAGTTGAATGTCGTAAGCGAACCTGCAGCGCTGTCGATCGAAATTGTCGAGCCGTCGGTGATGTCCTTATCGATCGTTATGTCGTTGTTCTTCGCACAGTCGTTGGTGGTCCGGAAGTTCACCTGACCGCGGAAGTTGCCCGGAACCACCTGGCTGTTCGATTGAACCCAGAGGCCATCAGTGGAGACCCCGCTGGAGACGGGTTGGGACTCGACGGTGCACTGACCCAAGGAATCGACGGCGGTGACCGTGAACTCTTCACATCCAGGGTCGAGCAGAATCGAACCGTTGGCCGTCCCGTCAGTGGCCCCTGGAATCTCGGCGGGTGTGGCTGTGAGCGCCGTCTCCCCCGTGTAGCCACAACCCGTGGCAGTAACCGATATCGGGTTCCCACTGCCGTTGTTTGTGTACACGTTGCCGATCGGAACCGAGTTGGTCGGCTCAGCCGACGACGGTGACGAACTCGCCAACACGAACAGTGTGCCCAACAAGGCAAACACACCCAAGACTGCGAGTAGACGTTTCATTTGTTTGACCCCTTCAAGATCCCAAACGGTGGCCTGAACATAGCTGAGTACAGACCGAACTACCTGTACTGACGCATCAGAACGCCAAGAGGTTGACAAGAAGCCGAAGAAGACTGAAAGGATCTCAACTGCGCTCAGAGCCCAACAGGGCGGCGCTACTCGATGCGCATCCCCGAAATCGACCGGGCGATCACCAACTGCTG
>JBPCTU010000529.1:0-9400 GCA_051011515.1 Acidimicrobiales bacterium | reverse complement strand
GCGTTGAACCGCACCGAGGTCGAATGCTTCTGCGGCAACAACCGTGATTCCAAGGCTCGCGGAGATCCGAGCTTCGAGGTTGCCGATCTCGAACGGCAGCTCGAGGTTGGAGATCACCGCGCTGGCCAGCCGGTCCCGTACCGGCTCCGTCAGTTCATCGAGGAACACCAGCAGGAATTCGTCACCACCGAGGCGCGCAAAGATGTCGCCAGGACGGACCGTACGTAGCAACCTCTCCCCAACCTCTTTGAGGAGCTCGTCGCCGGCCGCATGGCCAAACCGGTCATTGACCGACTTGAAGTGGTCGAGATCGATGAACATTACGGTGATGGTGGATGCGCTAGCAGCCGTCGCAGCGGTCGCTGCCTCCAAACCTGCTCGATTCAAGAGTCCGGTCAGAGGGTCGCGATGTGCGGCCATTTGTGCATGTTGAGCTTGGTCCTGACTCTGCTCGCGCTGGTACAAGATTTCGAACAAGAGGTCGCGTGTCGAGGTCATGTCGCGGCCGAGCAGGAACATGAACGCCAACCCTGCGGCGCCATAGCCGTACTCACCGATGTAGAACATCGCGGCAGCTGCCAGGATCCACATGGGGTAGATCACCAGTCGACCCAATCCAACCGCGCCGGTCATTGCGCCAGCCGATAACGCCGACGCGCCGAGCAGCACCGCCACGACGGCGATGGTGGCCGACTGTTCGCGAACGGCATCTATGTCCAACCACGGGACGAATCCGAAAGCAACCCCGCTGAGTACCGCCAAAACTGTCGCCACCCAAGGGATCCCCCGGCTGGTCACGGGACGGCGGAGAAACGCGAACATGTTGGCGAACAACATTCCCAGGGCCACAACAAACACGCAGGTGGCCCAGATCGTCAGCCGTCGTGATCCAAGTAAGGCCACCCGAGGACGAGGACGGAAGCCGCCACCGCGCCGGTACCGACTGGCCCCGACCATCCCGGGCCCCCAAAGAAGAAGCGATCGAGCTGATCCCTCACGCCTGGGGTCAGCGCCATCGGAGCCGTTTCCCCAGGCTCTGGTGTCGTGGTCATCCCCGATCTAATCGGCCGGCCAAAGGCTCGATTGAGGGATGTGCCTGCTATCGGCTGGGTATCCGCCTGCGTCTGACCCCGGGCCGTTGGCCTGGGCCGATAGACGGTCAGGCCCCGCAGATCAGCGGATGCGTGTCCGGGGGGCGCTTACACCCAGTGCCCCCTCCGACGAATACCAGTTTGCCTCTTGGCGCGTCGCCACCGCGACTACCGAGCGATCGGGGCCGTCGAAGTGACGTAGGAGTGCGAAGGGGTTTCCACGAGCGGGGATGATGACGATGTCGGTTTCCTGCACGTTCTTGGTCATCCAGTCCGCTCGGCCCTGTGCGCCCCACAGGTACAAGGACTGTTCAGGCATCTCGATGGCGGTCTCATCCAAGGCATCGGGTCCGACAGGGCCGAACACGAGCTCCATGTCACCACCATCCACCAGGTTGTGGGCCAGGCTGAAGGCCATTTGGGCATCGACAAGGCGCGCCCCCTCGAGGTCGGTCTCGTCGACGACCACCAGGACTCGCTCGAAGCGTTCTCGAGCGAGGGAGGTAACGGCAATCGGGCGGTCGGTGGCGGCCGCGATCTCGTCATTGGTCCCACCGAACATGAGTGTCCGCACGTCACCCCGTCCTGGCGAATTCAGCACGATCAGTGAAGCGTCCCGTTCCAACGACACGCGTTCAACAGCTCCGGCGATGGACCGATCGACGCGAAGCTCCGGATCGCTGGTCAAACCGAGCCTCCGTAGCGTTGCCTTGAGTTCCTGAAGGTGAGCGCGCCGCTTCTCGACCTGTTCGGGTTCCTCGCTCAGGGCAATAACCAGGGGTACCACCACGCCTCCGTCGGCCTCCGCTGTCTGGCCTGCCAAACGGAGGGCCGCGGTCACATCCTCGTCCATTGGAACCGGGACGACGACGGTCTCCCCGAGACGCCGTTCTTCCAGCTCCGCGGGAACAACCCGGGGGGCAAAATAGGAGGAACCGAAACCAGATACCAACAAGCTGATGACTACCACGACCATCACCGCGTTGACGACCTCGTCGCCGTAGAGCCCGATGTCGAGTCCGATGATCGTCGAGGCCAACGTCGCAGCTGCCTGCGCGGCCGACAGGCTGAACATCAAGCCGATCTCGGACCAGCTGAAGCGATACCTGCGGCCAATACCGATGGCGGCCAGTGCCTTTCCGACAATCAAGGCCAGCGAGAACAACGCCGCGAGGCGCAGAGTAGACCCCGAGAACATGACACTGGGGTCGATGATGAACCCCACCGAGACCAGGAACGCAGGGATGAACAAAGCGTTGCCGAAGAAATCGATGCGCGCCATGAGGGGGCTTGCGTTTGGAACCAGTCGGTTCAAGCCGAGGCCCGCGAAGAACGCTCCTATGAGGGGTTCGATCGATAGCAGATCCGCGACGACCGCGGCGGAAGTGAACCCAGCCAAGATCATCATGAACCTGAGTTCTCGCTCTTGGCCCAACCCGCCAAAGAACCATCTTGTAACCCACGGAAGTACGAACAAGCCGTATGCAGCGGTGAGCAACAGCCCAGCGGCGATCTTGAAGACCAGACCGGTTCCGACGCCACCGCCGGTCTCGCTCCCGACGACGACCGCCAACGTGACCAATCCAATGGTGTCGGTGATCGAACTCGCGGCGACCGTCGCCGCCATCGACGGGTTTCGGGTCAGGCCATAGTCGGTCACCGATCCATAGGAGACCAGGGTGAATGACGCCCAGAAGGACCCGATGAACACGGCGGTCTTCGTGTCAAAACCCTCGTTCAAGGCCACGATTGTCCCGAGCGCCCAGGGAAGCGCGGCCGTAGTGAGGCCAAAGGACACCGCCATACGCCGGTGGACCTCGAAGGTCTTCATGTCGAGCCCCAGGCCCGTGAGGAAGATCAGATAAAGAACTCCAAGATCTCCCAGGGCCTTTATCCCGTCGAACGAATCGAGTACCGAAAATCCCTCGGGCCCGATGATCACGCCACCGATCAACAACCCGATCAAGCCTGGCAGGTGGATTTTCTGAGCCAGCAGGGGCGCGAAGATGATGGTGAGCGCCAGAACCGTGAAACCGAACGCCGGCTCCGCTCTCACATCCGCTAACACCAAGACCACGGCCGGTCCCCCCCATTCGCGGCGAGATGATACCCGTGGAGTCGCGGTGACTCCAGATGATCCATGGGGCCATCAACTACCCTCAGCCATTGGTTCCGCCCTCAGGAGAAGCCATGTCGGACACTGCCACTGAAGAACTCGCCGTCGTAGACCCGGCCGACAACGTGTTGCAAGCTCTGTACCAGCGCGCTGCCAGCAAAGGGTCCGACACAGTGCTCGTAACAGCGGAGGGCGACGAGCTGACAGAGATGTCCGCGGACGAGGTGGTCTCGAATGTCCGAGCTCTTGCCGCGGGGCTGGTCGGCGCAGGAGTAAAGGTGGGCGACAGGGTGGCGCTCTTCAGCCATGCTCGCACCGAATGGGCGCTGCTCGACTACGCGATCTGGCAGGCCGGCGCGGTGAGCGTCACCATCTACGAGACCTCGTCACCCGACCAGGTCGAGTGGATCCTTCAGAACAGCGGGGCAACTGTGGCCCTGGTCGAGGACGCCGAACGCGCCTCCACGGTTGAGTCCGTCAGGTCTGAGACCCCCGATCTCCAATCGATGTTCCTCATAGAGGGCGATGGCCTGGCCGAGCTCAAGAAGTTAGGAGCCGACGTCGCCGGAGACGAGCTGGATCAGCGTGCGGCAACCATCGACCACGCGAAGCCGGCGACGATGGTCTACACATCTGGCACCACCGGTCGCCCGAAGGGTTGCGTACTGACCCACCTGAATCTGATCTGGACCATCCGCCAAGTGATCAACACCGCGCCCGCGCTGGTGTCTCCCGGAAACCGGACTCTCACCTTCTTGCCCCTGGCGCACATTCTGGCTCGCATCGTTCAGTTGACAGCCATCAGTGGCGGCGTCCCCGTTGCGTTCGGAGGTGGGATCAGGACGCTTCTCGGAGACCTCGCCCTGGTTCGGCCCACCTGGCTCACCGTCGTCCCGAGGGTGCTCGAAAAGGTCCACGACGGGGCGGCGCAAAAGGCCGGCACCGGCGTCCAACGCAAGATCTTCGATCACGCCTCCGACGTCGCTCGCCAAGTGGGGGCCCACAAGGTTGCGGGCACGACTCCCTCTGTTCCGCTGCGGCTCCAGCACCGAGTGGCCGACGCACTGGTGTATCGCAAGCTGCGTGCGGCCATGGGTGGCGACCTCAAGTACGTCATCTCGGGGGGCGCACCGCTGCACGAAGACCTGGCCGTGTTCTTCAACGGCATCGGCGTCGAGGTTCTTGAAGGTTACGGCCTCACCGAGACCACTGGACCGGCGACTGTCGACCGGCCGGGACATGCCAAACCCGGAACCGTCGGCCCCCCGTTGGCGGGCGTCGACGTCAGGATCAGCGAACTCGGAGAGATCCAACTGAAGGGCAACCTGGTCTTTCAGGGTTACTGGCAGAACAATGCCGCAAGCGCTGAAGCGTTCGACAACGGCTGGTTTCGTACCGGAGATTTCGGCGAGATCGACGAGGATGGCCACGTTGTCATCACTGGACGTATGAAGGATCTGATCGTCACTGCCGGCGGCAAGAACATCGCACCCGTGCCGCTCGAGACGAGAGTCGCATCGCACCGTCTCGTCAGCCACGCGGTCGTCGTCGGCGACGATCGACCGTTCGTTGCCGCACTGGTGACCCTCGACGTCCAGAGCCTCGGGAGTTGGGCAAGTGACAACGGGCGCCAAGTCGGGGCTCCTGGTCAGTTGGTCGAGGAGCTGGCCGACGACCCTGACCTCCTCCAGGAAGTGCAAGCAGCGGTCGACGTGGCCAACGAGCACGTGTCCAGGGCAGAAGGCATAAGGACATTTCGCGTCCTGCAGGCCGACTTCACGGTCGCGTCCGGCGAACTCACACCCACCCTCAAGGTCCGCCGATCGACCGTCATCGCGAACTACAGCGAAGTCGTAGAGCAGATCTACGAGCGCTGACCAGGTGGCCCCTGACCGTCCAAAGATCGCTTTCGTCCTAGGTGGAGGCGGGAAGTGGGGCGCTGTAGAGGTTGGCATGATGAAAGCCCTCGTCGAGGCCGACGTCCAACCTGATGTCATCGTCGGCACGTCGATCGGTGCGTTCAACGGAGCGGTGTTCGCATGCGATCCGGGCCCCACAGGTCTTCGCGGACTCGAAGACCTGTGGGCCGAAGTCGCGTCATCGGGTCTTCTGAATACTCGCCTTGTCGACCGAATAAGGACATTCAGCAAGCTGAGGGTGGCGATTCAGGATCCTGAACCGCTCAGGGAGATGCTGGAAGCCACGTTGCCCGTACGAAGCTTCGAAGACCTGGCCATACCGTTCCAATGTGTCGCGGCGTCCATCGAAAGGGCGGCCGAACACTGGTTCGACTCGGGGCCGTTGATCGAAGCTCTACTCGCGTCAGCGGCTGTGCCCGCGCTCTTCCCGCCCGTCAAGATCGGGGACGAACACTTCTACGACGGCGGCCTGGTCAACTCGGTGCCAATCGATCGCGCTGTCGACCTCGGCGCACAGCAGATCTATGTGCTTCAGGTGGGTCGAGTGGAGCAACCACTGCGACCGCCGACCCGCGTGTATGAACCGGCGCTCCTGTCATTCGAAATCGCCCGGCGTCACCGATTCGGCGCAATCCGCGACCGCCAAATCCCCGGCGTGGATATCCATGTCCTTCCCAGTGGCAACGCGGTCGAGTTCGACGACCGGCGGCAACTGAAGTGGAGCGATATGACTGAGTCTGACGCTCTGACCACCAACGCTTACGAGGCGAGCGTCAGGTACTTGGCCGAAATGGACGGCTGATGGCGAAAGGTCCACCGCCGTATCTAGTCAGGCGATTTCTGTTGGATCCGGCCGTCATCGTGGTGACGGCGCTGTTGCTCCTGACAGTGCCGCTCTGGCTCTTGGTCGCCGCCTTCGCCTCTAGGTTCGTTCCCGGCCGATGGCGGCCGTTCCGGGTCGCGTGGTTCTTGTTCGTGTACCTGTTCTACGAATCGCTCATGCTCATCGTGATGTTCGTACTGTGGGTTGCCAGCGGTTTTGGTTGGAAGCTGAAGTCGCCGACCTTCGTCGACATTCACTACGCGGTCGCCGGGTGGTGGCTACGGCGGGTGATGGGTACTGCGCGCTTCACGTTCCGGTTGAAGATCGAAGGCGACTTGCCACCAGCACATCTCGCAGACGGCCGTCCGTTGCTGGTGTTCAGCCGCCATGCGGGCCCCGGCGACTCTTTCCTGCTGGTCGACGGCCTGCTCAACAGCCAGTCTCGCCGCCCTCGCATAATCCTCAAGGACCTCTTGAAGTTCGACCCGTGTGTCGACGTGGTGTTGGGGCGGCTACCAAACCGTTTCATCCCCAGTAAGGGCCGGGCCGGATCAGCCGTTGTCGATTCGATCGCCGAGCTGTCGGGTGGACTCGGCCCACGTGATGCCCTCGTGTTGTTCCCTGAAGGCGGCAACTTCACCCCGGGTCGACGAGAACGAGCGATCCAGAAGCTCGAAGACATCGGCAGGCCCGGACTGGCCGACCAGGCGCGCGAGATGAAACATGTCCTGCCCCCCAAACCCACCGGCGCACTGACAGCAATCGAAGCGGCGCCGGACGCTGCGGTCGCGTTCGTCGGACACACAGGGCTCGAACATCTCGTGACCCCCCGCGATCTGTGGCGCGGAATCCCCATGGATTCTCATGTCCTGGCGAAGGTGTGGACCATCCCGCCTGGAGAGATCCCATCAGAACCCGAACGTGAGCAATGGCTCTACGACCAATGGCTCCAAATCGACGAGTGGATCGATGAAAACTTCATCGACGACCCGACTCTGAAGACGACGTCGAAACGTTCAGACGATCGCGACGAAACCGGCAACTAGAGTTCGCGCCGCAACCGGCTCTCGTACTCGCTCAAGACCGCGACTCGTGCCCACCGCTTGTCGTTTGCCGCGATCAGGTGCCAAGGCGCATAAGGCGTATTGGTTCGGTCGACCATGTCTTGAACAGCTGACTCGTAGTCGAGCCACCGCTCGCGGTTCCGGAAGTCCTCGTTGGTCAGCTTGTGTTTCTTGTACGCAGTCTGGCCACGTTGTTCGAACCGCTCGAGCTGTTCGTCAGGATCTATGTGCAACCAGAACTTGAGCACGATGATCCCGGCTTCGCACAGCTGCTCTTCGAAGTCGTTGATCTCGTCGTACGCCCGCTTCCAGTCGGTAGGAGCCGCGAGGCCTTCTACTCGTTCGACCAGAACTCTTCCGTACCAGCTGCGGTCGAAGATGGTGATGCGGCCGGGGCTCGGCAACCGTTCCCAGAAACGCCACAGGTAGGGGTGGGCGAGCTCCTCGGGGGTCGGCGCCGCCACGGGGATCACACGGTAGTTCTGGGGCGCAACCGCCGATGTCAGACGGCGGATGGCGCCACCCTTACCGGCCGCGTCCCAGCCTTCGAAAACCAAGACACTCGACACCTCGTGTTGCACGGCTTTGGCTGTCAACCTGTTCAGCTGGGCCTGCACACTGTCGCGCCGTCTCTTGTACGTACCCTTCGACAACGACGCAGAGAGGTCAAGCCTTGCCAGCAGTTCGGAGGGGGCTGGAGCGAGGCTTGAACCGGAGGGCTCCCGAGACACTGTGGAGCCGGTATCCACCTCTTCGGCAGCCAGCTGGAGGCGCGGTTGGATCTTCGACAGGATCGTCTCGGAAATGGTCGCGTCACGATGATGGGCGTCCGAACTCTCGACCATCACCCACTCCGCGCCCGGAGACGTGGTCGCCTCGACATATCGCGACGCTGCTTCGACCGAGTCGTCATAGACCTCGAAAGCTCCCCAGTCGGCTTCAGTGATCTGCCAGAACTCAGCGGGATCGGTCACGGCGCGCTTCAGCCGCTTCTTGAGCATCTTCTTGGGCAAGTGCAGCCAGAACTTCAACACGAGCGTTCCCTCAGCCACGAGGATCTGCTCGAACGACCGGCTGTGTGCAATATCTCGATCAAAACGGACCTGGTCGTGATCGCCCAGGACCTGGTTGTAGACGGCGTCGATCGGCCAACCGCCGTAGAAGAGGCCGACCTGCCCATTACGCGGTAACGACGTCCAGTACCTCTCGAGCAAGGGCCGCTTTGGAGCGTGGTTGGGGACACGAGGTAGTGCGACGGTTTTCATGTACCGAGCGTCCATGAGCTCATTCAGTGTCCTCAGTGCCGCTGTGGCACCGATCCGGTCGTTGCCGGCGATGACAATGACGACGGAAAAGTCGGCGCTCCGGAGGTCGAACTGAGCATTCAGCAAGCCCAGCCTCAGGTCGGGCAACCTGGCCCGATATTCGGCCTTGCCCAACTTTGCTCCGGTCTCTACCGAGTCAAATGCCGTCATACGTAACCAGTGCCCATACCTGGCCCCTCGAGCCAACCGCAGTCAGTCATCACCCGACCAAACCTCTACAGATCCATGGTGGCACAGATACCGGAAATCGGATCATCTGAACTCCGGTCGGCCGAGAGCCCGCGACGAAGCCTTGGGTGGGTCCCGGCTCGATGCCGTCGCTCGACTGCCCGCGGAGTACTACCCGGGGTGGAGAAGAAGTGATCGGACAGCGGACACTGCCACTGCATGGTCGGTCACATGGATCGTCGTCAGCCCGACTGCCTCGGCACCTCGGATGTTCCATTCGAAGTCGTCAAGGAACAAACAACGCGCCGGCTCGCTGACGTTCAAGCGGTCGAGGGTGAGCTGGTACACGGCCGGGTCGGGTTTTCTGAGCCCAACCTCCCAAGATTGGATGACTTCGTCGACGAGGTTGTGAGCGTCGACAATGTCGGACCAGCCGTGCCATTCTCGGACGTTGTTGGTCAATATCGCGGTGCGATAGCCGTGGCTCCGAAGATCGTTTGCCAACTGGACCATCTCGTCGACAGCCCCGAGAGACTGCAGTACTCGGTCGCCGTCGGGTAGCGCTACTGGCGGACCGCCGGCGTCGCTCGGGGCGAGCTGGGCGATCATCTCGTTCAGCTCGTCAACGGATATCTCGCCGCGTTCCAGTCGGTGATAGGGGTGGTCGGTGTCCTCATCGAGCGGACCCAGAATCAGGCTCATGAACTCGTCGGGCTCGAGGCCAAGCTCTGCGGCCTTCTCGGACATGAAACCTTTGGGGGAAACGGTGAGTACTCCACCGAAGTCGAACGCCACAGCATCAAAATCTGGATTCACAGCCCCAACCATCGCGCAACACCTCGTCAAACGACACAGCGTGGGTTCTGCCCGCGTTGAGTGTTCACACTTTCACAC
>JBPCTU010000528.1:0-21173 GCA_051011515.1 Acidimicrobiales bacterium | reverse complement strand
CTCATGACCGAGGTCCCAGAGCACCTGCTCAAGCGGGCGCAGCAGGCGCGCGAGCGCGCCGATGACGGCCCCGAAGAGGCCGGCGCCGACGCGTCCGACACCGCAGCTATCGCCGACGCCTCGGCTTCCCAGCCCGACGGCGACGAACCAAAGATCCCCGAACACCTGCTCGAGCGGAGCAAATCTGCACGGGAGCAGGCGACCGGAACCGAGGTCGCGGCCGCGGCGGCTGCACCCGCTGCCGCCGCCGGCGGTGCTGTGACCGCAGCCGCACCCCCTCCGGTTGCGAGTGGACCCGGCGGCCACACCCAAAGGCTTCTCACTGTCGTCAAGTCCGGCTCGATCCAGGACGTCAAACTAAAGCCGATGGACAAGGTCCATGTCTGGCCACACCTGTTGGTCGTCGAGTTCGTGGCGGCACTCCTCATCACGGCTTTCACGCTGATCTTCTCGATCTTTGTCAACGCACCGCTCTTGGAACTGGCCAACTTCAACGAGACGCCGAACCCGTCCAAGGCCCCCTGGTACTTCCTGGGCCTCCAAGAGCTGCTGACGATGTTCCACCCGATGGTGGCGGGAGTGACAATCCCCGGTATCGGCATCTTCTTGTTGATCCTTGCGCCCTACATAGATCGCAACACTGACAACCGGCCCGAGGCTCGGAAGTTCGCCATATCGATCATGACCATCCACCTGATGTTCTGGTCCGTTCTGGTGATGATCGGGTCGTTCTTCCGAGGCCCCGGCTTCAACTTCATATTCCCGTGGGCCGACGGCCTCTTCTTCGAGTTGTGATGTCCGTCTCGTCCCCCCAACTCTGCCCGCTGGGCCACAGTGCGCCGAAACCGGCCCGGTTTGGGAACGCAATGTCCCTGACGTGTTGTTGTTACTGGTATACGACAACGAGAGATCGGTAGGAGAACACCATGGAACTCCTCGCAATCGTCATTCCAGCCATCATCATTCTCGGAGCAATCCTTGTATTTGCGGCGTCTCGGCGAAGCGACGCCGACAAGGCTCGAGGCCAGCTCAGCCGAGAAACGCGCCAGCGCGACAAGACCTACGCCGGCTTCACCGACAACGCAGCCGACGACGCCGACGAAGAGGTCGAGCCGGCTCGAGTGACGGGCAAAGAGGTCGAGCGGGCCGCAGTCTTGGCTCGCACCGGTGGTGGCGAGATCGAGCCGGTGGCCGCTGCTGCGCCCGTTCCATGGACTCCGCCAGACGACGAAGAGATCGGCGTGGCTCGCCGCCAGTTCCTCAACCGTTCCATCATCGGTCTCATGAGCTTCAGCCTGGCCGGGTTCGGCGCGGCCTGTGTCGCGTTCCTCTGGGGCGGCGAAGGCGGAGGCGGATTCGGATCTCAAATCGCGGTGGGCGGCGTGGCCGACGTTCACGCTCGCATCGAGAACAACGACGGGTTCCTTTATGTGCCCGAAGGGCGCATGTGGGTCACCGAGTACCCGTTGGGTTCGATCAAGAAGGCCGAGGTCTCGTACTCGCCGCCTGAACTGAACGGGATGCGGGTCGGCCTGGTTGCCTTGTTCCAGAAATGCCCGCACCTTGGCTGTCGGGTGCCGAGCTGTCTCACCTCGCAGTGGTTCGAGTGCCCGTGTCACGGATCTCAGTACAACCAGGTTGGCGAGAAGCGTGGTGGGCCGGCACCCCGTGGTATGGACCGTTTCGCCATGGACGTCAACGACGACAACGTGTTTGTCGTCGACACCGGAACGATCATCCAGGGCCCGCCGATCGGAACCAACACGACTGGTCAAGAAGCTGAGGGCCCGAACTGCCTGGGTCAAGCCGACGGACACTCCTGACCCAGACTGCACCGCCGACCATGACTCTCGATCTCGTACCCCGCCGCTAGGTTCACCAGGACTCTCGGAAACACCTAAATGTTCATTCTCGCCGCCTCCACCCAACGCACGATTGGGCTTGTCATCGCCCTCGTTGTCGCGGGCGGGTTCGCGATCTACGTTCTCGTAAACCTGTTCAAGGGCAAGGCAGAGATCGGCTCGGAGATCGAGCTTGCCCCCAACCGCAAGCCCTACCTCGACGACGAGGAACTCGAGACCAAGAAGCTCGACATCTCGCTGGCCGCGGGCGTGGTCACCCTGGCAATCATCGCCGTAGCGCTACCTCTCTATTGGCTCGGAGAACCCGGACGCCAGGAGGGGTACATCGAGCTGACCAGCCGGCAATCAGCGGACCGCGGCGGCGAACAGTACGAAGAACTCTGCGTCAACTGCCACGGCGCCGAGGGCGTCGGCGGGGCGACGTCATTCACGGTGTTGGACGAGGAAGGTCGTTTCATAGCCACCGTCAACTGGGCAGCTCCGGCGTTGAACAACATCATGTATCGCTTCAGCGAAGACGAGGTCCTCCACGTCCTCAACTTCGGTCGGCCGCAGTCACCGATGCCGGCTTGGGGCGCGCCAGGCGGCGGTCCACTGACCGAACAGCAGGTAGAAGAGCTGATCGACTATCTGAGGCGCATCCAGGTCCCCTCTGAACAACTGAGGATCGACGTTCAGCAAGGACTTCGCACCGCTGTGTTCGACGCTGCTCGCGAAGCGAACCCCGAACCCTTCGAGACATTGGCCTCGCTCCAAGCCGACCCTGACTCGAGCGCCGAGGAGGTGGCCGCGGCCCAAGCCGCCGTCGACGCTTCGCTCGACGGTTACATCGACGACATCGCGACCAACAATCAGGTCGGTTACGGCGAGTTGCTGTTCGATCTCGACGCCGGAGCCGGCTCCTACGCATGCGCTAGGTGCCACACCGAAGGTGCATCGTGGAACTCCGATGAAGTGCTTGCCGAAAACCCCGAACTCGCGGGTCTCATCGAACCTCAGGTACCCGGAGGAGGCGCATTCGGACCCAGCCTCATAGGCGTCGAAGACCAGTTCCTCAGTGCCCAGGCGCAGTCGGACTTCGTGAGCGCCGGCTGCTCGCCAAACCTCCAATACGGCGAGAACGGTGTCTGTGAACCATCCGGGCAGATGCCGGGGTTCGGTCCCGACGCCACTGAGTTTGCCCGAGACCACGCAGGGAGCATGTTGTTGCCCGATCAGATCGACGCGATCGTCGCATACGAGAGGAACCTCGGGTGACCCTGTTGCACACCCTCGCGGGCATCTCGTGGGAGCCCGAAATCCGCGGCATTCTCGTCGTCCTGGTCGGCAGCGCCGTCCTGATGGGGTCGATCTGGTTGATCTTGGCAACCAACATCGGGGCCCGACTCGGCACGCTCAACGCACTCGCCGCCTTCTTCGGCTGGATGGTCATCATGGGCCTGGTCTGGTGGATCTACGGCGGGAACGTTCTACGGGGTGAGGATCCGACCTGGGAACCCACCGAGGTGGTGTTTGGAGACTTGGACGAGGCGGTCACGGGCGATGTCTCTGACCTTGCCGACTCGTCGCTGCCGGCCGCCGCCGGGCTGGTAGAGCAGTATTGTCCCGGCCTGGTCGATGCGACGGTCGAACTGCAGCGGGCTCGCGTCGTCGAAAACAACCTCGATCTGACCCTGGCAACCTTCTACGTGGCGCCCGAGGGCAGCGAGTACTGCAACAACGAACAACTGGGCGAGCTACTGGCTGTCGACGCCGAGACGTTGGAGGAGGAATTGCGCGCTCGCAACGAGGCGCTCGACCCCGACGACCCGCGGTACCTGACTGAAGAAGAGCTCGACGCGTTCGTCGAAGTAGCGATCGACGACGAGATTCGCAAGCTGAACCAGTTGACCCTCAGCGGGCTGGTGACCGTCAGCCCCGGTCTCGTGGCCGCCGCCGAAGCTGATGGCGTGATCGTGTTGGTGGACTGGAACCTGGTGTCCAATGCCGATGCCGGTGAAGCCCAGACAACAGCCGGCGCTTTCCTGATCGAGGGAAACAATTCCCCGTTCGATTCCGCAGCCGACTTCATCGTCCTCGACACATTCCAACAAGGCGGGAAACCCGAACGTGCCAGTGGTAGCACCTGGGACCGGCTGGCGAACGAGTTCCGCAACACCGTTGTGTTCTGGCACCCGACGAACACCATCGTGGTCCAAGTCGTGCGCACACTCGACAAGGAGCCAGTGGCTGGTCAGGCGCCACCGTTCGCAGAGATCGATCAAGACGCCGAGGTCGTGTCGGTTGTGATGGTACGAGACCTGGGGTCGAGGCGATTGCCGGCAGCCCTGATCACGCTCGGCTCACTGACCATCTTCCTCGTCCTCATTTGGATGCTTCACGCGAGGGACATCGAGCTGCGCCGCCGCGTGGCCGAGTGGGACCCCTCGGCGGCAACATAGGAGGCGGTGCCGATGCTGGGGCAGTACCTCCCCATCCTGGCGTTGCTGGTGTTGGCGGTCCTGTTCGCCGCACTCAGTTTCGTCGCGTCGGGCCTACTGGCGCCTCGGCGTAAGACCGCGGCCAAGACCGCACCTTACGAATGTGGGATCGAGCCCGGTCAGGACACCCCAAACCGCTTCCCTGTGCGGTTCTTCCTCGTGGCGATGATCTTCGTCGTGTTCGACATCGAGATCATTTTCCTGTACCCGTGGGCGCTGGTGTTTCGTGAGCTCGGCTTGTTCGGCCTCGTAGCAATGCTCATCTTCGCCCTGGCCGTGTTCGAATCCTTCGTCTACCTGATCGGCAATGGTGCACTCGACTGGGGGCCGGTCAAACGCGCGATCCGCAGCGAACTGATCGATCCGGCACGCACGGCCGCCACCACGATTCGGCGGGTCGGCTCTGAGGGCCGGTTGGAGACCCAAGACGGAGATCCCGACCAGACCGAAGGCGACAGGGAGGCTGCCTGATGGAGCTCCCTCTTGTAGGCAATACCCAGAACGTCATGTCTGACGGCCTCGAGGGTATGGACCACAACTTCGTCACCGGCAAGCTCGAGGACCTGGTGAAGTGGTCGCGCGAGATGAGCATGTGGCCGGCGACGTTCGGACTTGCCTGCTGTGCGATCGAAATGATGGCAAGCGGCACAGCTCACTACGACCTGTCCCGCTGGGGTATGGAGGTCTTCCGAGCGTCACCGCGCCAGGCCGACCTGATGATCGTGGCCGGCCGCGTGTCGCAGAAGATGGCGCCTGTCCTTCGCCAGATCTATGACCAGATGATGGAACCGAAGTGGGTCATTTCGATGGGAGTCTGTGCCAGCTCGGGAGGGATGTTCAACAATTACGCGCTGATCCAGGGTGTCGACCAGATCGTCCCGGTCGATGTGTATGCACCGGGTTGCCCACCAGGCCCCGAAACCCTGATGCATGCGATCTCGACGCTGCACGAAAAGGTCGAAGCCGGAGAACTGACTCGGCGTCGAGACGAAACGGGCGCAGGAGCCGGCATCTCGATCGAACAACGAGACGGACAGACAGCTACCGAACTGGTCATCGGGCGCTGAAGCGGAGTGGCCCGGTCGGGCCACGCCGAACTGAATCGAAGGGAAGGGGGCAGATCAATGGAAGCGGAGACGAACGACGACGAGGCAGCAGTCGCTGCCGTCGAACATCGATATGGCGCGCCCGTCTCGGAATCCCGCGACCAGCAGGTCATTCACCCGACCCGCGACCATCTGATCGAGGTGGTCGAGTCGATCAGGGACGACGGCTTCGAGATGTGCATCGACGTGACCGCCGTCGACTATCTCGAACACCCGAATCGAGAGCTACCCGATGTTGTGCAGCCCGAGCGCTTCGAGGTTGTTGTCGGGTTCATCTCGCACAAGAATCGCGCCCGTCTGCGCCTGCGAGTCCAGGTTCCCGAGGACGATCCCACCCTCCCCTCGTTGTTCGATCTGTACCCCGGTACCGAAGCGCTCGAGCGCGAGGTCTACGACATGTTCGGCATTGTCTTCGTGGGTCACCCCGACATGACCCGAATCCTCATGCCCGAGGACTGGCGTGGTCACCCCCTGCGCAAGGACTACGAAGTCGGCGCTATTCCGGTCCAGTTCAAGGCCGCACCGGGTCCGAGGTGAGACTGTGACCACCACCGACGACTCCACGACAACCGAGAGCGACGAACGTGTGCGGCTCCGCGACGAGTCTTCGGCTGTGCTCCGAGTCTCGGAGGCTGCGGGAAGCGAGATCACCTACGAGGACCCCGATGACGCTCGGATGATCATCAACATGGGGCCCCAGCACCCTTCGACACACGGTGTACTGCGCCTCATGCTCGAGTTGGAGGGGGAGACGGTACGGCGGTCCAAGCCGATCATCGGTTACCTGCACACCGGCATGGAGAAGACGGGCGAAACCCTCAGCTACCTCCAGGGTCCGACAAACGTGACCCGCATGGACTACGCATCGCCGCTGTTCAACGAACTGGCGTTTTCGATGGCAACCGAGAAGCTGCTGGGCATCGAGGTTCCCGAACGGGCGACGTGGATCCGCATGTTGATGTGTGAGCTCAATCGCATGAGTTCTCACCTGTTGTTTCAGGCGACGAACGGCATGGACATCGGTGCCGTGGGCATGATGATCTACGGCTGGCGCGAGCGAGAAGAGGTACTCCGACTGCTCGAACAGATCACCGGCCTTCGGATGAACCACAACTACATCCGGCCGGGGGGTGTCGCCGCCGACCTGCCCGACGGATGGCGCGATGAGGTTCTGTCGATTCTCGACACCTTGCCCGAGCGCCTCGATGAGTTCGACGACCTGCTCACGGGCCAGCCGATATGGCGTGAACGCCTACAAGGTGTGGGCGTTGTCAACACCGCCGAGTGTTTGGCGTTGGGCGTGACCGGGCCGCTGCTTCGCTCGACGGGTTACGCCTGGGATCTCCGGCGGGACATGCCGTACCTTGCCTACGACCAGGTCGATTTCGATGTGCTCGTCGGGTCTTACGGAGACTGCTTCGACCGCTACGCGATCCGACTGAACGAGATCCGGGAGTCCATGAAGATCGTGCGCCAGATCCTCGACCGGATGCCGGCAGGCGACTACCGCGTCCAGGACAAGAAGGTGACCCCACCACCACGGGCCCGGATAGACGAGTCCATGGAGGCGTTGATCCACCACTTCAAGATCTTCACCGAGGGATTCAAGGTTCCCGAAGGTGAAGTCTACGTCTCAGTCGAATCGCCTCGTGGCGAGCTTGGTTGTTACATGGTCAGCGACGGAGGGCCTCTCCCGTATCGGATGCACATCCGTGGCCCAAGCTTTGTGAACCTTCAGGTCATGTCCCACATGATGAAGGACTCCCTCGTCGCCGACGCTGTAGCCATCATCTCCACAGTCGACCCCATCATGGGCGAGGTGGACCGATGAGCCCGCGACCCACGCTCTTCGGTCTCGGCTCGAAGGCGGCGCTGATCGGATCGGAGCGGCAGTTCTGATGGCCCGGCTCAACGCAGAGAACGAACACCTCGCCCAAGAGATCATTGGCCGCTACCCGCGCAAGAAGTCAGCCCTCATCCCGTTACTTCACCTGGCCCAGGAACAGGACGGATACGTCGCCGACGATGCCATGGAGCACATCGCAGCGCTGGTCGAGGTAACTCCTGCTGAGGTACTCGGCACGTGCAGCTTCTATGAGATGTTCAAGTTGCACCCGGTTGGCACCTACCACGTGAACATCTGCCACGGGATCTCCTGTCACCTGCTGGGAGCCGACGAACTACTGCATCACGCGGAGCAATCACTGGGAGTCAAGGGAGGCGGCACCACCGACGACGGCTTGTTCACCGTCGAGGGAGTGGAGTGTGTGGCCGCGTGCACTGAAGCGCCATGCCTTCAGGTCAACTATCGATACGTCAACAAGGTCACATCGTCCTACTTCGACGAGCTCATCGAGGACATCCGCGACGGCGCGAGAAGCGATATTCCCGAGCACGGGACGCTGGCCAAGGTCCGTCAACGAATCCCGACTGATCGAGCGGCGGGCCCCGCATATGTCGATGGCGCCGAGGCTCCATCCTGGCTCGGCCGAAACGAAGGAGCGGAATGACGACGGTTCCGCTGATAACCACATCCCGATGGGAAACCCCAGATGGCCACACCCTCGAGGGTTACGAGCGCACCGGTGGATACAGCGCGCTGAAGAAAGCGTTGGAGATGTCACCCGAGGCGGTGCACGAGGAGGTCAAGACAGCCAGCCTGCTCGGGCGGGGTGGTGCGGGTTTCCCAGCTGGAGTCAAGTGGGGTTTCTGTCCGCCGGGGGTCTGGCCGCGCTACCTGGTCGTCAACGGCGATGAATCCGAGCCGGGCACCTACAAGGATCGAGTCCTTCTCGAGCGAGATCCTCATCAACTCATCGAAGGCTGTGTGATCACGAGCTACGCGCTCGGCCTGACCCAATGTTTCCTGTATGTCCGAGGCGAGATGGCCCACGGCCAGGAACGTGTTGCAGCCGCGCTGAACGAGGCCTACGAGGCTGGCTACGTCGGCAAGAACATCCTGGGCACCGAGTTCTCGGTGGACGTCGTGCTCCACTGGGGAGCCGGCGCCTACATCGTCGGCGAGGAGACAGCCCTAATCGAGAGCCTGGAAGGAAACCGGGGAATGCCGCGGTTGAAGCCGCCTTACTTCCCAGCCGCCATTGGGCTCTACGGCAAGCCGACGATCGTCAACAACGTCGAGACATTGTCCAATGTGCCCTGGATTGTCGAACATGGCGGTCAGGCCTTTGCCGACATCGGGGCGGAGCAGTCGACGGGCACCCGAATATTCGCGGTCTCCGGCCACGTAGAGACCCCCGGTGTATTCGAGGTCGAGTTCGGCACGACGACCTTCCGCGACATCATCATGGGTGCTGACTACGCCGGCGGGATCCGCGGAGGCAACGATCTCAAGGCTTTCATCCCCGGTGGAGCGTCGGCGCCCTGGTTCTTCGAAGAGCACCTGGATCTCCCGCTCGAGAAGGGCACGATCGACCGAGCGGGGTCCATGCTCGGGTCCGGCGCGATTGTGGTGATGGACCACACGACCGACATCGTCAAGGCGTGCCACAACGTCGTGCGCTTCTTCGCCCGCGAGTCTTGCGGCAAGTGTTCGCCGTGTCGGGAAGGCACTTCGTGGCTCGAGAAGATCCTGCAACGGATCATCGACGGCAACGGGCGACGTTCCGACCTGAGCTTGCTCATGGACGTGTGTGACAACATCAGCCCTGGGATCGCCTGGCCCCCGAAACAGACCACAATCTGCCCCCTCGGGCCGTCAGCGGTGTCTCCAATTGCTTCGGTCATCGAACGATTCGCCGACGAATTCGAGGCGTATCTCGGCGACTCGGAGCTACTGGTCATCGGCAGTTCGACATGAGCGAACGCATCACTTTCACCGTCGACGGCCGCGAGGTCGAAGCCGACCCGGGCCAGCTAATAATAGATGCCTGCCAGCAGGCCGGTGTCTACATTCCCCGTTTCTGCCACCACGAACGCATGAACCCCGTGGGCATGTGCCGGATGTGCATCGTCGAGGTGGACACCGGCCGAGGGCCTGCACTCCAGCCCAGCTGCATGCTCACTGTCGCCGATGGCATGACCGTAGACACCGAATCCGAGGTCACCAAGAAGGCCCAGGACGGTGTCCTGGAGTTCTTGTTGATCAACCACCCCCTCGACTGCCCAGTCTGCGACAAGGGCGGGGAGTGCCCGTTACAAGACCAGACGATGGCCTACGGCCCGGGCGAGTCGCGGTTCATCGAAGAGAAGCGCCACTTCGAAAAGCCCATCCCGGTCAACGACAACGTCTTCTTAGACCGCGAGCGTTGCATCCTGTGCGATCGCTGCACACGATTCGCCGATGAGGTGGTTGGTGACCCCCTGATCCACTTCATGGATCGGGGAAACCAGACCCAGGTCAACACATTCCCCGACCAGCCCTTCGCCTCCTACTTCAGCGGCAACGTTGTCCAGATCTGTCCCGTCGGAGCACTCACCGCCAAGCCGTACCGCTTCAAGGCCCGTCCCTGGGACTTGGAGGAGTGCGACTCCACCTATCCGAATGCAATGGGTGATCGCATCAACGTTCAATCGTCGCGGGACCAGGTGCTGCGCTTTCAGGGTTTGGACTCCGACGCGGTCAACTGGGGTTGGCTGAGCGACAAGGAACGCTTCGCGTTCGAAGCGTTCCAGAGCGAAACGCGGCTCCGCGAACCGCTCGTCCGCGGTGGCGGACTCAACGATGCCGACCCTGACGGCGACGAGCTGGTCGCGGCGTCCTGGTCGTCGGCTCTTCGCACCGTGGCCGACGCGATCGAGTCCAGCGAGCCCGAACGCATCGGTTTCATCGGTGGTGCCAGGATGACCAACGAGGCTCAGTACGCCTGGACCAAGTTGGCCAAGGGTGTCGTCGGAACCGACAACGTCGACGCGATGCTCGGCGATGAACTGCCGGCACACGCAATTCTGGGTCTACCACGTGCGACTATCGCCGAGGCTTGCCAGAGCCGGGGCACCATCGTGTTGTTGGGGCCCGATCCAAAGGAACAGCTTGGCACCCTCTACATCAGACTGCGCCATGCGGTCCTTCAGGCCGGGGCGCGTCTGATCGAGTTGACCCCCGCCGCCACCGGGCTCGCCGATGTGGCGACGGTCAGCCTTCATGCTCGCCCAGGTGAGGTCGGCAAGGTAGCCAGGGCGATGGTCAGCGGTGTCGTCGACGGCGATGTCGGCGGCGTTAGTGCGGACCGCATCGAACAGGCGCATGCCTTGCTGAGCGAACCGGTCACCGTTGTCGTCGGCCGAGGTTCATTGGCCGAGTCGGTTCTGCCCACCCTCGAAGCGGTGGATGCCCTCAACGCCATCGATGGTGTCTCATTCCTGCCGGCGGTCAGGCGCGGCAACACCATGGGTGCTCTCGACATGGGTATGGCTCCGGGCCTCCTGCCCGGGCGCAAAGTGATCGACTCCGACAGCTCCGACTTCTCTGACGCTTGGCCAACCGTGCCAGCGGCGCCCGGATCGGGGACCGAAGAGATGCTCGAAGCGGCCGCCGCCGGGAACCTCGATGTTCTCTTCCTGCTCGGCGCCGATCCGGTGGCCGACGCTTTAGGGCAGACCGACCCAGCTGCGGCCCTTGAAAACGTGCCCACCGTTGTGGCCGTCGATCTTTTCGCCAACGCTTCGAATCAGTTCGCCGACGTCGTGTTGCCCGCAACCGCCTTCACCGAGTCCAACGGCAGCCACACCAACCTCGAAGGGCGAATCAGCCCGATTCGTCAGAAGGTCACGCCCCCTGGCACTGCCAGGCCTGACTGGCTGATAGCCGCCGACCTGGCGAGCCGAATCGGGTCTGACCTCGGCTTCGAGTCGGCTGAGGCGGTTTGGGAGGAGATCACCTCGTTGTCCTCGGTTCATGACCTGACCGCGGACGAGATCGAAGCTGCGCCCGACGGAGTCCTGGTCACCGGCAACGGGAGCGTGGAGTTCCAAGCCCCGAACGGTTACACCGAAGTCGAGCCTCTCGACGCCTACTCACTGCGGCTGGCCACAACGCGACGGATGTACGACCAGGGAACCATCGTCCAGAACTGCGCTCACTTGGCCGAACTCGCCGAGCCGACCTACTTGAGATTGAACGGCTACGACTTCAACCGGTTGGGTGTCAGCGCCGGCACACCGGTGTCGGTCTCGTCGGCCACCACGTCGGTTCAGGTACCGGTCGTCGCCGACGACGGCGTACCCAAGGGTGTCGCGTTGATTGACCACAACCGAAGCGGCGTCGACTCCCGGGCCTTGTTGGACTCTGATGCGGTCAGCGTCGACGTCCGGGTAGAGACCTCATGAGAGTTCTTGCGCTCGATCCGCTCTTCCTGGGCGATGCGTCCAACTGGGAGATCCTCTGGATCGTGTTGATCAAGGTCGTTGTGGCCTTCGTCGCGCTCTTGGTCTCGGTCATGTTGATGATCTGGTGGGAACGCAAACTCATCAGTGACATGCAGAACCGCATCGGCCCGAATCGGGCCGGTCCCTTCGGGATTCTGCAAACCCTTGCTGATGGGATCAAGCTCTTCTTCAAGGAGGACTTGGTACCGGACCAATCAGATCGGTTCGTCTTCAAGTTGGCTCCCTACCTGTCGTTGGTGCCGGCGTTCCTGGTGTTCGCGGTGATACCCGTGGGAGGGGACTTCAGCGAGGGTGGTGACGGCACGGTCACCTGGTTCGGGATCGAGACGTATGCCCAGGTCGCGGATCCGCACATGGGGGTTCTGTTCGTATTGGCGATGTCGTCGATCGCGGTTTACGGAATCATGCTTGCGGGCTGGTCCTCGGGGTCCAAGTACCCGCTTCTTGGATCGGTGCGAGCCTCGGCGCAGATGGTGAGCTACGAGGCGGCACTCGGTCTGGCGCTGGTCGCGGTGCTGTTGAAGATGGGCAGCCTTTCAACCCACGACATCGCCGTGAGCCAGGCGGGCAACTTCGACATCGACTCTCTCTCCGATTGGGGATTGCTTGCAACGGGCCTTGTTCCGTTCGTCATCTTCTTCATCGCGGTAACTGCTGAGCTGAACCGACCGCCCTTCGACCTAGTCGAAGCCGAACAAGAACTGGTCGGTGGCTTCCACACTGAGTACAGCTCGCTTCGTTTTGCGTTGTTCTTCCTGGCGGAGTTCATGAACGTGATCACCATGTCGGCTTTTATGGTCACCTTGTTTTTCGGTGGGCCAGCAGGACCCGACCTCGGTGTGTTGCCGGCGGGCCTCTGGGGGTTCGTCTGGTTCTTCTTGAAGCTGTTCGTATTCGTCTCGGTGTTCATCTGGATGAGGGCCACGCTCCCGCGCTTGCGTTATGACCAGCTGATGGATCTGGGTTGGAAGGTTCTGATCCCGCTGGCGCTGGGCTGGGTCATGTTGTTGGCAACTCTTGATGTGTTTGCCGACCGCGGTCAGTCCGGGTTCTGGTGGCGGTTGCTCGTTGCGGGAGTCTTCATCACGGGCGCTGCGTTGCTGGCCGGATTGTTGGTCGCCGCCGTCCGAACTTCGGCGCGTCGACGTGAACGCGATGGCGAGGAGGTGTTCGGCTGATGGGCGCCTTCGATGGTCTGAAGGGTTTCGTTGTCACGTTCGGCAAAATGAACAAGAAGTCGAGCAGTGGCGCGACCGTCACCACCCAGTACAACGCCGGCCGAGCCAAGCCTGGCCGAACCGACAACAAGCGGCCGAAGGCGCTGCGCCTCCATGGCCGACACGTCCTCAACCGCTACGAGGACGGGATGGAGAAGTGCATCGGCTGCGAGTTGTGCGCTGGTGTGTGTCCGGCCAACTGCATCTACGTCCGCGGGGCCGACAACGATCCCGAGGACCCGACTTCTCCTGGCGAGCGCTTCGGGTTCGTCTACGAGATCAACTACCTGCGCTGTATCCATTGCGACCTCTGCGTCGAAGCCTGCCCTACCCAGGCGATCACCGAGTCGAAGCTGTTCGAGTTCAGCTTCACCTCGCGTGAACAGGCCATCTACACCAAGGACGAGCTGGTAGTCGCCGACGACGGAGCTCCCCAACGCCTGCCCTGGGAAGACTGGCGGCCAGGTGAAGATCAGAACACCTCGGCCTGGATGCGTGCCACCTCGCCGTCCGGTAGTTCGGCATACGAAGGCAAGGTCGGTTGGAGCGGAGAGCTCGGCTATGGCGTGCGTTCGCCAGAGGCCGGCCAAACCGCTGATGGTGCCGATGTCGGACCGAACGACGACAACGTGACAGACACCGAACCACCAGGCGACCACGGCCCGGACGGTCATTGATGGAAGCCGCCGTCTTCTTCATCAGTGCCGCCATCATCCTCGCTGGAGGACTCGGCGTGATTTTGTTGGGCAACCCGGTGCATGCCGCGTTGTCGCTCGTCATGACGTTGTTCGGCGTCGCCGTGTTGTTCATCAACCTCGAGGCCTACTTCGTCGCGGTCGTGCAGGTCATCGTCTACGCGGGCGCAATCGTGGTCCTTTTCCTGTTCGTCATCATGTTGGTTGGCGTCGACCGCGTCGAGGATGTTCGCGCCGAACCGTTGATTGGCCAACGCGAGTTCGCCTTGTTGATCGGCGCCGGCCTAGTCGCAGTCGCCATCGTGATCGGTGTCGCAGCAGGCGCCGAGGTCACAGGGCGGGGCGACCCCGGGCTGGAGATAGCCGCCAGCGAGGACATCGAATCTGACGGCGACGCCGACGGTGACAACTCGAACATCAGCCAGATCGGACGCGTGCTCTTCACCGACTACGTCTTCGCCTTCGAGATTACCGCATTGCTGCTGACCATCTCGGTGGTCGGAGCGGTGGTGTTGTCTCGCAGGCCCAAGGCGGCGTTGCAACCGATCCCCGAGTCCGACCCACCGTGGCCGATGAGGGTCGACCCAAACCCGGATCTCGAGGTTGTCACCGACGTCGATGAGCAGGACCTGGAGGCAGCGGAGGCTGCGGCCGAGTCCGATGCTGCGGCAGAGCCCGACGAAGACGTCTTGATCTCCGACACCCACGACGAGGAGGCACCCAAGTGATCCTCGCCGTCACGATCACCACCGGCTACTACCTGGCGCTGTCTGCGATGTTGTTCGTGCTGGGCGCGGTTGGGCTGCTGATAAGGCGCAACCCACTCATCATGTTCATGTGTGTGGAACTGATGCTCAATGCGGTGAACATCTCGTTCGTGGCCTTCGGCGACTCGCTAGGCGACATACGGGGCCAAATCTCGGTCCTCTTCGTACTCGTTGTCGCTGCCGCTGAGGTCGTGATCGGGCTGGCCATCGTCGTGGCCATACGCCGGCGAGAACCAGATGCCACCGTCGACGACATCTCGCTGTTGAGAGGCTGACATGTCATCGACGCGCGCCGTATCCCAGCAGGTACGCGAGTACTCAACCGCGCCCGTGCCCGCGTGGAGGCATAACTGATGGAGGACCTGGTCTTTCTCCTCCCAACCTTGCCGCTGTTGGGGTTCGTAGTCCTGATGTTGTTTGGCAAGCGGCTCGGAGAACCGGCGGCGGGCTGGATCGCGACCGCGATGGTCGGCGGGTCCTTTGCCGTGAGCGTCGCTTTGTTCTTCGGGCTCGCCGCATTGCCACCGGAGGAACGGGCTTACGAGGTCACCCTCTTCGAGTGGATTCAATCAGGTGAGTTGAGCGTCAGTTTCGGCTTCCTGGTCGATCCGCTCTCGCTGACGATGGCGCTGTTCATAACCGGGGTTGGCGCGCTCATCCACATGTACGCCATCGGCTACATGCACGGAGACCCGCACTTCTCGAAGTTCTTCGTCTACCTGAACCTTTTCGTGTTCGCGATGTTGATCCTGGTCTTGGGCGACAACCTCTTGTTGACCTTCCTTGGCTGGGAGGGCGTCGGTGCGTGTAGCTACTTCCTGATCTCGTTCTGGTTCACCGACGAGGCGAACGCGACCGCCGGCAAGAAGGCCTTCATCACCAACCGGGTCGGCGACTTCGGCCTGATGCTGGCGATGTTCCTACTGTTCTTCACGTTCGGATCGCTCAACTACAGCGACATCTTCATTTCGCTGATGGGCGACAACGCCATCGCTCAGAGCACCGCAACTGCAATCGTCGCGTTGTTGTTCCTCGGCGCTGTTGGCAAGTCGGCTCAGCTTCCGCTCTATCTGTGGCTGCCCGACGCCATGGCAGGACCGACACCAGTGTCGGCCCTCATTCACGCGGCCACGATGGTCACCTCGGGCGTCTACCTGCTCACACGTATGAACCCTGTTATTGCCGAGTCGGCCGACTGGGTTCAGGTCATGATCGTCTGGGTAGGCCTTTTGACCGCGCTCTTTGCCGCATCCATCGCCATCGCCCAGAACGACATCAAGAAGGTTCTGGCCTACTCAACGGTGAGCCAGCTCGGGTTCATGTTCGTAGCGGTAGGCGCTGGGTTGTACGTGGCTGCTGTGTTCCACATGATCACCCACGCGTTCTTCAAGGCCCTGCTCTTCTTGGGTGCTGGCTCGGTGATCCATGGCATGGACGACGAACAGGACATGCGGCGCTACGGCGGGTTGGCCAAGGTGATGCCCATCACCGCAGGCACCTTCATCGTCGGTTGGTTGGCGATCGGGGGCGTGCCACCGTTCTCGGGGTTCTGGTCCAAAGACGATGTGTTGTTGGCGGCCTACAACGAGAACACCGTCGTCTGGGTGCTGCTGCTGATCGCCGCGATGATGACGGCGTTCTACATGAGCCGCGCTGTCTTCCTGACCTTCTTCGGTAAGGCGCGTTGGGACGATGCAGGCGAGGCTGCGACACCAGCTCCCGAGCTCGACGAGGTCGAGGTTCCAGACGAGACCCTCGAAAGTGATCGCGACGGGGCTCACGACTCCCACGGCGCGCACCATCCCCACGAGTCGCCCTGG
Source organism: Acidimicrobiales bacterium (assembly GCA_051011515.1). Taxonomy (GTDB): domain Bacteria; phylum Actinomycetota; class Acidimicrobiia; order Acidimicrobiales; family UBA8592; genus JBPCTU01. The sequence continues at coordinate 4,878 of JBPCTU010000528.1, read as the reverse complement.
GTCATGTGGGTTCCGTTGGTCGTGTTGGCGAGCTTCGCGCTGTTCAGCGGTGTGCTGAACCTCCCGTTCGACACTGACTTCAAGTACCTGGAGCACTGGTTGGAGCCAGTTCTCTTCGGCAACGAGACCCATGTGGACACAGGAGCAGGGGGCAAGTGGGCGTTGGCGATGGTGGCCATCGTCGCCGGCGGTATCGGCCTGCTCGCGGCCTTCTTCGTTTACCTCCGCAATCGTGGCGACCGGCGTCGGATCGAGCTGCCGATCTTGGCGCGAGGATGGCGCTATGACGAGGCGGTAACGAACTTCATGGGCGGCCCAGGACGGCGGATCTTCGATGTCATCACCTGGTTCGATCGCCGGGTGATCGACGGTGCCGTTGACGGCACTGCCCGCGCCACCACGGCAATCGCCACGCGGCTCCGGCCGCTGCAAACCGGGCTCATCCGTAGCTACGCGCTCTTCATCGTCGGCGGCACGCTGGCTGTCCTCATCTACTTCCTTGCCAGGACGTCGTTCTGATGACGCCGATCCTCGCAGCAGATATCGGTTTTCCCGCGATCCCGGCGCTGGTTCTGATCCCGGCGGTTGGGGCGCTGCTCGTCGCGCTCATCCCGAACACCCGTCAAGGGTTGCACCAGCTCGGAGGCGTCGTCTTCTCCGGCGCCGCCGGGGCCATCTCGGTCTGGATGATGGTCGAATTCGACAAGGACGACGCCGGTTTCCAGTACACCAGCCAGCAGGAGTGGATCGAGGACCTCGGAATCCAGTGGCTGGCCGGCGTTGATGGAATCTCGTTGTTCCTGGTCGTGCTCACGGGTTTGCTCTTCCCGCTGGCCATGCTGGCGGTGAAACCGGACCACGACGAGAAGCCCTATTACGCCTGGCTTCTGATCCTTCAGGCCGGGTGTATGGGCGTTTTTGTTGCCCTCGATCTGTTCATGTTCTTCGTGTTCTTCGAGATCGTTCTGGTCCCGATGTACTTCCTGATTGCCAAGTGGGGCCATGGCAACGCCAAGTACGCAGCGACGAAGTTCTTCCTGTACACAATGCTTGGCTCGGCTTTGATGCTGGTCAGCATCGTTGCGTTGGTTTCGCTGCAATCGCGCGATTCGGGCAACGATCTCACCTTCAACGTCGTCGAGATCGCGGAGAACCTGGCGATAGACCCGACAACCGCACGGTGGCTGTTCCTCGGGTTTGCTCTCGCCTTCGCCGTGAAGGTTCCGCTGTTCCCACTCCATACGTGGCTGCCCGATGCCCACACCGAAGCGCCAACGGCGGGTTCAGTCATCCTCGCTGGTGTGATGTTGAAGTTGGGCACTTACGGCTTCATCCGGCTGGGTGTGTACCTCTTCCCAGAAGCGAGCGACTACTTCGCTCCGCTGCTCATCACGCTCGGGGTGATCGGGATCATCTACGGGGCTGTTGTGGCCACGATGCAACGCGACCTCAAGCGGCTCGTCGCGTACTCGTCGGTAGCGCACCTCGGGTTCATCATTCTGGGAACCTTCTCGCTGAACACCCAGGGGCTCCAAGGTGGCCTGGCCCAGATGGTCAACCATGGGATCTCCACCGGCGCACTCTTCCTGCTGGTCGGGTGGATCTACGAGCGGCGTCACACGCGCGAGATCTCGGCGTTGCGCGGCCTTCAGAAGCCCGCCCCGGTCTTCGCCGCCGTGTTCACGCTCGTAATGCTGTCGTCCATCGGTCTGCCTGGCCTGAACGGGTTCGTTGGTGAGTTCCTCGTGCTGACGGGTGCATTCATCGCCCACCGGTGGTGGGCGGTCGTCGCCACAACCGGAGTGATTCTGGCAGCGCTCTATCTGCTCTGGGCCTATCAGCGGGTCTTCCACGGCACCGCTGACGCCGACAACGAGGACATGGAAGACATGACGCCCTGGGAAGGTCTCATGATCCTCCCGCTGGCTGCGGCGATCGTTTTCCTCGGCGTGTTCCCCAACCCCATGCTCGAGCGGATGGAGCCGGCCGTCGACCGTCTTGTCGCTCACGTCGAGCAGAGCCTCGACGGCGACTTCGAGGAGCCGGTCCCGTCGACCGGCGAGACCGGTACGTTCTCCGAGTTGCTCGAGGACAGTCACGAAGAACACGAGGACGAGAACCACAGCGACGAGGGCGACGCAGAGCATGGAGGTGAGGAGTAGTGATCCTCGCCATCCAACCCGTCGTCGAGACCGATGTTCCCGACGTTGCCTGGTCAGGGATGCTCCCACTCCTGGTGTTGTCGGTCGCCGCCATCTTGTTGCTGACCATCATGTCGTTGGCGAAGGACTCGGTACCGAGCTGGTTCGCAGCGGCATACACCGCCGTGGCCGGCATCGCCACCATCGTCGTCGCGATCCCGCTGTGGGACCGCGTTCAAGAAACCACCGACACAGGCGAGCCCGACTACTTCTCGACGCTCAACGACGCGTTCGGGGTCGACGGCTTCTCGGTGATGTTGACGATGCTGTTCGGCGCGATCGTTGCGCTCGTCGCCTTGGTCCTACATGACTACCTCCGGCGAGAGGACCAGGAAGGCACCGAGTACTACGTCTTGGTGATGATGTCGGCCGCAGGCGGCATCGTTATGGCCAGCGCCAATGACCTGATCGTCATGTTCCTGGGTCTCGAAGTGTTATCACTGGCCGTTTATGTCTTGGCAGCCATGGACAGCCGCCGGGTCCAGTCCCAAGAAGCGGGCATGAAGTACTTCGTGTTGGGGGCGTTGTCCTCTGCCATCTTCCTCTATGGCATCGCGCTCACCTATGGAGCGACGGGGTCGACGAACCTCGTGAGCATCGGCGAGTTCCTCGGCAGCGGCGAGCAAGCAGTCGTCATATTCGACGACGCGCTGTTGCTGGCTGGTTTCGCACTGTTGTTGGTGGGGTTCGGCTTCAAGGTTGCGGCGGTCCCATTTCACTCCTGGGCCCCGGACGTGTACCAGGGCGCGCCGACCCCAATGGTCGGCTTCATGGCATCAGCGGTCAAAGCGGCAGCCTTCGCGGGTCTGCTTCGGGTCTTCTACCTGACATTCATCGACTACCGCACCGACTGGCAGCCGGTCATCTACACCCTCGCCATCCTGACGCTCATCTTCGGCTCGCTTTTTGCCATCGTTCAGACCGACATCAAGCGCATGCTCGCTTATTCTTCGATCGCTCACGCAGGTTTCCTGCTCGTCGGTGTGCAGGCGGCCACCGCCGAAGGCACCGCTTCGGTGTTGTTCTACCTCGTTGCTTACTCCTTCATGGTCATCGGAACCTTCAGCGTTGTCACGATCATCACCGGTCGCAGTGACTCGCACACGAACCTGGCGGACGTGAAGGGCCTTGGCCGGGCGCGACCAGCGCTGGCTTTCGCGTTCACTGTGTTTCTGTTGGGTCAGGCGGGTATCCCGTTCACAACTGGCTTCGTCGCCAAGTTCTACGTCATCGGGGCCGCAGCCGATGCCCGTTCCTACGGGTTGGCGATCGTCGCCATGCTCAGCGCCGTCATCGCGGCGTTCCTGTATCTGCGCATCATGGTCAACGTGTGGCTCGAGGCGAACCCCGACTCGGACTATGGAGTGACGGTGCCGGCGGGCATCGCAATCGTCGTCACGTTGACGCTGGGCTTCACCGTTGTGTTCGGAATCTGGCCCCAGCCCATCATCGAGATGGCCCGCGACGCCGTGCCCGCTCTGGTCCGCGGCTGACGCGCCGCCGGGCCTCTAGGTCGTTGGGGACGACTCCTGGCCGGCAGGGCCGAGGAGGTCCCACTTGTTGCCGCACAGGTCGCGAAAAACCACGACCCGCCCGTACTCCTCGTCTCGAACCGGGCCCAGGAACTCGACGCCGGCGCCGGACATGCGGTCATATGCGGCGTCGAAGTCCTGTACACGCAGGAAGAATCCGACTCGTTCCGCCAACTGCTGCCCCACGACCGCTGCTTGTTCGGGCCCGTCGGCTTGCGCCAACAAGACGCCGGTCTCGCCGCCAGGGGGACGTACGACGACCCAACGTTTCGATCTTCCGTCGTTGGTGAGCGACGGTGAATCCTCCACAAGCTCGAATGCCAGAACATCGACGAAGAAAGCAATCGCCTCGTCGTAGTCGTCCACCACGATCGTGACCAGGTGCAGCTGAGACATTGGCTCAGCCTCGCACAACCGGCTGCTAACCAGGTCAACGGTCGACGAACCCCACCCCGAACGGTTCAGTGGCCGCCGACCTGCTCCTTGAGCGCCGCCACGTCGGCTATCTCCCAGGCTTCGGCGATCTTGCCATCACGGAGGTGGGTGATCACTGCTTGGTCGATCTGGAACCGCCGGCCCGCTGTCGCAACGCCGGCGAAGCTTGACTGCATTGTGCCTGTTACAACCACGCGTGCCATCTCAGTGTCCCCGTCGACAATGACCTCCTGGACGGCGTGACAGATGTCGGGCATGGCGACCAGCGCTTCGGCCCAGACAGCCTTTTCTTCCTCAACGCTTGTTGTGGACAGTCCGAGTGGTGCGTGAACAATTGCGTCGTGGTGGAGCAGGTCGTCGAATGCGTCGAGATCTCCGGCATCGCCCGCGGTCAACCAACGGAATAGGAGAGTCGAAGCTGCATCGGTCATGCAGTTCAGTCTTTCACCTCGACGTGGTGGCAGGCACGCCTGGGTGCTCCTTCTATCGGGTCGGCCGTATGCGGCTCGCCGGGCTTCGGTCGGACTACTTGGTGGGCGCGGCCGCTGATACGACCCGGGCCAGGTCTTCGGGGTCCAGGCCCGGCGACAGGCCGATGACTGCGATGTCAGCGGCTCGGTCCCATGTTTGTAGTTGGTCCGCGACTCCACTGTCGTCTCCGTACACGGCGAACTGTTCGAGGAGCGCCTCGGCTTCGGGAGGGATGACCG
>JBPCTU010000527.1:0-4224 GCA_051011515.1 Acidimicrobiales bacterium | reverse complement strand
CGACTTCACCGTGCCGTTCGTCTGTGGGGCCACGAACCTGGGCGAAGCCCTGCGCCGTATCAGCGAGGGTGCCTGCATGATCCGCAGCAAGGGCGAGGCCGGAACCGGCAACGTCGTCCAGGCCGTTCGGCATCTCCGGTCGATCATCGGCGACATCCGCAAGGTCACTCAAGCCGATCAGGCGGAGCTGTATGAATGGGCCAAGGTTCTTCGGGCGCCTTTGCCACTCGTCGAAGAGGTAGCCCAGACCGGCTGGCTGCCGGTGCCCTTGTTCTGTGCCGGAGGGCTGGCCACACCTGCCGATGCGGCGTTGGCGATGCAGCTCGGAGCCGAGTCCGTCTTCGTGGGTTCAGGCATCTTCAAGTCCGAGGACCCCGCTCCTCGAGCGAAGGCGATCGTCGAGGCCACAACGAACTTCAACACTCCTGAGATCCTGGCGAAGGTCAGTCGCGGCCTGGGTACCCCCATGACGGGCATCGGGATGGACGAGCTCGACATCCACCTCGAAGACCGCGGCTGGTAAGCCGTCGCCGCCCGGTGAACGTTGGTGTTCTAGCTCTGCAAGGCGCCTTTGCGCGTCACGCCCGCGTCATCGAGTCCCTCGATGCAGCGGCCACCGAGATTCGTCTCCCGTCCGATCTCGACGTGGTAGATCGGCTGATCATCCCGGGCGGCGAGTCGACCACGATGTCGTTCATGATCGACTGGAACGGGCTGGAACCAGTTCTTCGACAACGGATACAGGCTGGGATGCCGGTCTTTGGCACATGCGCCGGCATGATTCTGTTGTCGAGTGAGGTCCTCGACGGTCGAACCGACCAAACGCCACTAGGGGCCATTGACATCTCGGTGCGCCGGAATGCGTTTGGTCGCCAGATCGACAGCTTCGAGACCGACCTCGACATCACCGGACTGGATGCGCCATTTCCCGCCGTGTTCATAAGGGCGCCGGCGGTGACCAGGGCCGGAGACGGTGTCGAGGTACTGGCCAAGGTCGAGGACCAGGCCGTCTTGTGTCGCCAGGGTTCTACGATGGTGGCCGCGTTCCACCCGGAGTTGTCCGACGACCGGCGACTCCACCAACTTTTTCTGGAAAGGTAAGCGGCGTGTCCGGTCATTCGAAATGGGCGACGATCAAGCACAAGAAGGGCGCCGCCGACAAGAAGCGGGGCAAGCTCTTCGCGAAGTTGATCAAGCAGGTCGAAGTTGCCGCTCGACAGGGTGGTGGAGATCTGGATGCAAACCCGACCTTGCGGACGATGTACCAGAAGGCCCGCGACAACTCGGTTCCGCTCGACACCATCGAGCGAGCAGTCAAGCGGGGTACTGGTGAACTCGAGGGCGTCAACTACGAGAACGTCACCTATGAGGGATACGCACCCAACGGGGTAGCGCTCTACATCGAAACTCTTACCGACAACCGGAACAGGACCGGCTCCGAGGTCCGGTCGGTCCTGTCCAAGAATGGCGGGTCCTTGGCCGAGCCTGGTTCGGTGGCCTGGCAGTTCGAGCGCAAGGGTGTCGTCATTCTCGAGAGGTCCATAGACGAGGACGATCTGATGATCGTGGCCCTCGACGCCGGGGCAGAGGATCTCGTCGACGAGGGCGATACCTGGCGTCTCACGTGTGACCCGACCGACTTGAACGAAGTCCGAGACGCATTGGAGACAGCCGCGATCGGGTTCGAGTCCGCAGACCTGACCTTCCTGGCCACCCAGACCGTCCCCCTCGAGGAATCTGGTGCCGCCAAGCAGGTACTGAACCTGATCGACCTACTCGACGACCTCGACGATGTGGACGCAGTCCACGCGAACTTCGACGTGCCGGACGCCGTGCTCCAGGACTTTGCCGCCGGCTGACTTACTGGCGCGGCTGGGCCTAGACCTCGTCGGCCACGCCGAGCAGGCGCCCCCGGCGCACGGCGTGCATACCGCGACTGAGTGTGAAGATGGCCCCGATCCAGGCCAAGAAACCGATCATCACCGTTGCCGCGCCGGCGCCGAAGAGCGATCCCGTCGATTGGCTGTAGGCCACGATGATCAATGGCAGCGTCACCAGGCCCGAAGCTTGTTGGGCCGCAGCCGTCGACCTGACCCGTGCCGACAGCCGCAGCACCAGCGCCAGCGCGAAGCAGAGGAACGGGGGGACGACCCACAACATCAACAGCCACCAGTCCGAAGTGGGGAAAAACCAGCCACCGACGTCGGGGCCCACGATCAAGTTCACGATGAGTGAGTAGATGCTGAATCCCACCAGGGTCGTGACATAACCAGGCACGAGGCTGGCGATCAGTTTTCCGAGGTAGATCTCGGTTGTAGCGGCGGGGGAGTGCGCCAAGAACTCGCCGGTTCCACGTTCGCGTTCGCCAACCAGGGTTGCCGACCCGACCGCAGAGCTGATCGTCAGTGGCACGATGATCGCCAGCGGGGCGAAGAGGTACACCGCCAGGGCGTACTGGGTGCGAGACCCCGGTGTGTCGCCCTGCAGCTGTTCCTGAGCGCGGTCGGGCAAGACCTCTAGCGCAGCTGAAATCTGCTCGATGGGTCCGACGCTGCCGATCGCCTCGATGCTCAGCAGGAGAGCAGATGGAAGCACGACGAAGAAGAGCGCTCCGAGAATGCCCATCGGGATGAGGAAGTCCTTCGACTTCATGAGTTGTTTGAGGTCGTGTTTGGCGACAGTTCCAACTCGGTGCCAGTTCAAGTTGGTCATGAGCTGGCTCCCGCCATAGCCGGAACGGCAGCGCCGGTACGGTCCCGGTGCTCCTTCCGTACGCGGAAATAGAGTTCCTCGAGTGTGGGTTCGTGTGGTGTCACTTGGGTGACACGGGCCCCTGTGGCCACCAAACGCGCGACGATGTCGGGGACGACGTGATCTCCCTCGAGCTCGACCCGGGCGGTCCGATCGCGGGAGAATGCAGTTACCCCCGGCATCTCACGAATCACATCGAGTTGTGTCGGATCCTCGACTGCGATGTCCACGACGCTGGCCGGCCAGTACCGCCTGATCAGCTCGCGCTGGCTCCCGGTGAGCAATGCCACGCCATCGTCGAGCATCACTATCTGATCGGCGAGGCCCTCGGCCTCCACCAACAGATGGGTGCACATGACAACTGTGGTGCCGTCGGCGGTCAACTCCCGGATCAAAGCGAGGACGGCGTGGGACGACTCCGGGTCGAGCCCCGAAGTCGGCTCGTCCAGCAGGAGTAGCTCTGGGTTGTGAAGCAGCGCCCGCGACAACGCCAAGCGGGTCTTCATTCCCGTTGAATAGCCACCCACGTACTGATCGAGGGCCGACTCGATGTCGAAACGTCTCGCAGCGTCGCGGATCCGCTGTTCGACGTTCCCGGTGACCCCGTACAGAGAAGCCGCGTAAGTCAGGTTGTCCCAGCCAGGCAGACGGTCATAAAGCGCAGGCTTGGCCGCCACAACGCCGCACCTCATCCGAACCGATTCGCCATCCCGGGTGGGATCGAGCCCAAAGGTCTCTACCAGGCCGTCGTCGGGCGGCATGGCACCAGTGATCATGCGGATGGCCGTGGTCTTTCCGGCACCATTCGGTCCGAGAAGCACGGTTATCTGGCCGGGTAACACCTCCAGAGACAAACCCTTGAGTGCGTAGTTGCCGCCGAAAGTCTTGGTGACCGACCCCATCTTCACCGTAGGAGCCACCGGGGCGGGAGGAGGCAGTGGTGGTGGCGAGAGCTCTGTGCGGGTGTCGGACACCCCCCTGATATCGGCATCGATGCACGCGCCATGAGCTGCCCAGACGTATCAGGGACTTCGTTCCCATTGTTGGCCGCGTAACCCGGCGAGGACCTATTCCAGTGTCTGGGCGGGACCGCCAAGACACGTTGTTCGAGGTCGATCGCAACGGTTGTCCACCTCGGCGTGGAGTGTTTTGGTTATTGTCGTACGTATGTTCGTTCTTGGTATCGACCCGGGCCTGACCCGGTGCGGATACGGCTGCGTCGAAACCGACGGCCGTCGGACTAGAGCCGTGGCCGCCGGGGTGATCTAGACCAGCAAGGACAACGACATCCCATCGCGGCTACTGGAGCTTCAAACCGAGCTCCGAGACCTTATTCGTGAGTGGAATCCAGCCATGGTGGCGATCGAACGGGTGCTGTTTCAACACAACGTCAGCACAGCCATTTCGGTTGGGCAGGCGAGCGGTATTGCCATGGCTGAGGCGGCGGCGGCCGGATGCGAAGTGATGGAATAC
>JBPCTU010000526.1:0-10601 GCA_051011515.1 Acidimicrobiales bacterium | reverse complement strand
CACGGTGCCGTCGCTGCCGTGTACATCGATGTGATGGGTTTGGCCGAAGGGGGTGCCCTCCCAGGACACCGAACAGGCCTGGATCGTCCCCAGTGCGCCGTTCTGATAGCGGGCGGTCATCAAGACGGAGTCTTCGACCTGTTCATAGTCGGTACCGTCGGGACGGGGGTCGCGTTCGACGAATGTGCCCGTGACCGCGCCGATCTGCGCGATCGGCCCGAACAACCATTCGGCGTAGAACAGGCAGTGTGAGCCGAGGTCTCCGGTGACCCCTGACCCAGCGAGTTCTTTGTCGAATCGCCATACGTACCGTGGGTCGAGACCGTATTCGGCGAAGTATCGCAAGTTGAGGTGGTGCGGGTTGCCGAGGAACCCGTTGTCGATGAGGGTTTTGGTCTCGGCGAACATCGGCATGTGTTGGTAGGTGAAGGGCACCAAGGCGGCGATGTCGGAGGCGGCTGCGCGTGCTGCCATCTCGTCCGCTTCGGAGACAGTGAGCCCCAGCGGTTTCTCGCAGAGGACATGTAGCCCGGCTTCGATCGCCCCCATGGTGACCGGGTAGTGGGTGTCGTTGGCGCTGGCCACGATGACCGCGTCGATGGTGCCGCTGTCGATCATGGTTTGCCAGTCGCCGAAGGCGTGTTCGACCCCCCATTCGTCTGCCACTGCCCGAGCCCGCCCGACATCGCGCCCACACAGCGCAACAACACTTCCTCGGGGATGCTCCGCCAAAGCCGGCAAGTACATGGCCTCGGTCCACCACGAGGTGCCGACGATGCCTACGCGGATCATGTGGGTAGTCCTGTTGGGAGGCAGCGGGTGGACCGGAGCCGACCCCATCTTCCTTTCGCTGGCGCTGCGATGATCTGCAGCGCCGTTCGGATCGTGGAAGCTTGGAGAGGACTGCTGATCATGTCTCGGACTCGGAGTCGCGCCCGATGAGAGTTCCGGCGGCGGCTTCGTCGAACAGTTTGGGGTACGGGTAGTCGAGCGACATGAGTTGACGAAGCATAGGGGTCGCCCTGTCCAGGACTTCCTCGCGAATGCCGCCGACAAGGTCTTCCAGCGGCGTGATGAACTTGGGGAGGTACTCGATCAGGATGCCGGTCCGGTCTTGGGTGGAGACGTTGGGCATGGCGCAGTGCCAACACATCCCGTTGAAGATCACGCAGTCACCGGGCTCGCCTTCCATGCGGACGGCGTTGGCGTGGAAGCGCGCTCGATCTTCTGCGGTCGGGTAGACCAGCTCGCCTTGGGAGTGCGGTAGGAAGGCAGTGGCTCCGGTTTCGGCAGTGAAGGAGTCGATCAAGATGGTTGCTTGGGTGTTCATCGGGAAACTCGAATTGATCCGAGCCGGGAACGATGACTGCTTGTACATGTCCCAGTACGGGTAATCGATGTGCGGTTCTTGTCCTGGCCCACCTGGCATGATCCGGTTTGCGCAATACGAGCCCATGATGAATTCGTCGCCGAGCATCTCACCCACGACTCGCATCACGACCGGGTGCTGGGCCATCTGCTCGAAGACTTCACCTTTGTCGAGCAGGTTCCACACTCGCCGCTGCAAATCGAGGTCGTCTTCGCTCCCCCCGAGGAAGTGAGTCTCCTTGTCATCCTCGCTGGCGGTGTAGTGGTGGACGAGCGCCCTGGCGTCGTCGACCAGGGATTGGTCGAAAGCGCCCTTCAAGATCACTGCCCCGGAGCCGGTGATCAGCTCCTCGATGATGGCGGGGAGCTGTTCGGCAAGGTGTCCGCTATCGATTTCGAGCATGAGGGCCTCCCTCGTCAGCTTGGCACGTTCGCTCGGGGCGGGGCAGTGGTGGTGCGGGGGACCAGAGAAGGGGCCAACACCTTGTGCACCGCTGAAGAGCGTTTCCCCTCGATGCGCTCGATCAGGGCTGCAGCAGCCAGCTCCCCGAGGGTGTGTCGCGGCTGGTTGACCGTTGTCAACCCGATCTGTCCGAGCGCGGCCAGCGCCGTGTTGTCGAATCCGACGAGCGACACGTCGCCGGGAACCGTCAAACCTTCACTCTCCAGTCGGTCGAGTGCGCCAGTGGCCATGAGGTCATTGCCGGCGAACACTGCAGTGGGAAGTTCGGCTTCGCGGAGTAGGCGGTCGACGCCCTCGTTGCCAGCCGCCTCGGTGAAGGAGCCAGGGATGATACGAACGTTGCTCGCGAGGCCGCTTGCTCGCATGGCCGTCACGTAGCCCTCCCGGCGGGCGTTCGCGCCGGCGCCGACCCCACCGTCGATGTGCGCAATCCGTTCGTGGCCGAGGTCGACCAGGTGCTGGATCACCATCTCCGCGCCAAGCCGATCGTCGGTGTTGACCGTGTCGATCCGGTTGTCATCGAGCTGGCGTCCGACTACGACCAGCGGCGTCTCCTGTGCCAACTCGATCAGTTCGTCATCAGCGAGCCACGGACCTACCAGGACGATTCCGTCGACCCGAAACTGCAGGAACGTGTCGACGCTGGCTCGTTCGCCTTCGGTGCTTCTCAGCCCGGTATTGATCATGATCCGATAACCCGCTGCGGTGGCGGCATCGAAGATCCCGTCGGTTATCTCGGCGAAGAACGGGTTGTGGAGGTCGTTGAGGAGCAACCCCAGAGTCATGGATTTGCGGCTCGCAAGGTGGCGGGCCATCAGGTTGGGCCGATACCCAAGTTCCTCCGCGGCCTCCAGGACAGCGGCTCGGGACTTGGCGCTGACCTTGGGAGAGTCGCGCATCACCAGCGAAACCAAAGCCCGGGAAACGCCGGCTCTCGCGGCGACATCTTCCATGGTCGGTTGACCCATTATTCTCCCCCAAGCTTTCGAGACGGGTAGTTCTTGAACCCATCGCGAGGAGCGCAACACCCGGGCCGGTTCCGCCGAGGCCTTGACAACCGCTCTTCTTGCGCCGAGGCCTTGACAACCGCTCGTCGGAGCATAAGTGTTAGAGCGCTCCACTTCAATAGAGCGCTCTAACTCGGGGGAGACCACAGTTCGATGGTTGTTGACGTTTGATGCCTGTCGACTCGATTGCACCGGCACGAGCCGCGTCCGACTTCGTATCCCGGCTTCTCGACGGTTGGCGCGTCCTCGCGTTCTCAACTCGGGTTGTAGTTTCGGTTCCCCCAGCGGTACTCCCAGCACGGGTCCTCGTGCGATCACAAGGTCCAAGGTCAGGGCGCGCTCTGTGAGCCAATCGGTTCTCGATCGCACGGCCGGAGCGCCCATCTCCTGGGGAGTCTGTGAAGTCCCGGGCTGGGGGATTCAGCTTCCCGTTGACCGGGTTCTCAGCGAGATGAGCGAACTTGGTCTGCGGGCCACCGAACTCGGCTCGGTCGGTTACCTCCCTACAGACTCAATTGAACTTTCGTCGACTCTGGCCGCACACAGGCTTGAATTGATAGGCGGATTCAACGCTCTCGCCCTGGCCGACGAGGCCCGGGCCGACGAGGCCATGGCCCAAGCCAGGACCAGCGCTGCGCTCCTTGCTTCGGCCGGTGCCACCCACTTTGTGACGTGCCCGGTCAGCAACCCTGCCGACTGGCAGCGCCCGGAGCTGACCGTCGACCAGCGATCTCACCTCTTGACGATGTTGGAACGAGTTGACGAAATGTGCGCCCAACACGGGCTGGTGCAAGTGCTCCACTCCCATGTCGATTCGCTCATCGAGACCGCGGACGAGGTCCAATGGATCTTGGACAACTCCGATGTTCGTTGGGTGCTCGACACGGGGCACTTGCAGATCGGCGGGTACGACCCCGTGGCGTTCGCGTTGCAATACTCGAATCGAGTCCACTTGGTGCATTTGAAAGATCTAAGGTCTCCGATTGCCGCCCGACTCAATGCCGAGGAGCTGTCGCTCATGGAGGCGGTGCAGGAGGGGTTGTTCGTACCCCTTGGTCAGGGAGACGTCGATATCGCAACCGTGATCGCCACCTTGGAGTCCCAGGGCTTCGATGGTTGGTACGTAATAGAACAGGACGCCGCTATCACGGCTGGGGAACCAGCTCTCGGTGATGGCCCAATTCGTGACGTTCGAACGAGCGTCGCGTTCATCCGGTCTCTGGATGCCGAACTCGGAGCAGCATGATGCGCCGAACGGCAACTCGACCGGACCGTTGCAACAAATACAGGAGGGGAAACCCACAATGAGGAAACTTCGGTTCCTGCTCGCTCTGCTGGCGATTTTGTCGCTGATTGCAGCAGCGTGTGGTGACGATGATGATGACGGCAGCTCGGCTGAACCCGCGCCCGCCGAAGATGACGGAGGTTCCGGCGACGACGGTTCCGGCGATGACGGTTCCGGCGATGACGGTTCCGGCGATGACGGTTCCGGCGACGACGAAGTCGACCTCGCCCAGGGAAGTGATTTGACCTTCCACATGATCACCCACTCAGACAGCGGTCCGTTCTGGTCCGTAGTGAAGCGGGGCATGGAAGCCGCAGCCGCCGACCTCGGTGTCGAGGCCGTTTGGCTCGAGTCGGTAAACGACCCGGGTGTTCAGGTGCAGCTCATAGAGCAGGCCATCGCTGAAGGTTCCGCGGGTATTGCCGCGTCGCTGCCCAGCCCTGACCAGCTCATCGGCCCGCTCCAGGATGCGGTAGCCGCTGGTATCCCGGTCATCACGCTCAACTCTGGCGTGAACGATTACGAGACCATCGGAGCCCTCACCCACGTGGGCCAGACAGAGGTCATCGCGGGTAACGGTGCCGGTGCGTTCTTCAACGATCTCGGTGCAACAAAGGTTCTCTGCGGTATCCAGGAACAGTCCAACGTGGCTCTCGAGGAGCGCTGCCAGGGCTTGGCCGAGACCTTCGGCGGTGAGGTAGTGGCTGAGTTCATGGGCCTCGATGCTGACCAGACCGAACAGCAGAACACGATCAGCGCCGCGATGCAGGCTGATCCCGATATCGACGGCTTCTTGGGTGTTGGCCCGGTCATCGCGATGTCCGGCCTTCGTGCTTCTCAGGACCTCGGTCGTGCGATGCCAGTTGGTGGATTCGACATCACGCCGGAGATCATCGATGCAATTGCAGCCGGCGATGTGGCGTTCACAGTCGATCAGCAGCAGTACCTGCAGGGTTACATGCCGATCCTGTTGCTGTTCCTGAACGTCACCAACCAGAACACCTTGGGCGGCGGCCTCCCGATCCTCACCGGACCGGGCTTCGTCACTCCAGACAACGCGGCCGACGTTGCCGCTCTCGTCGAAGCGGGTACCCGCTGAGCGAGTGAATTCCTGTGCCGAGTGGTGGACCGAGCCACAACGCAAAGAACAAGCGGGAACTTGGGGGCCGGCCTGCGGTGGTTGTCCCCCGAGGCCATGCGGTCAAAACCGAAACAGTTGAATTGGGTCTAGCGATCTAATGGGGGGATCCAGTCACCATGAGTGACGTAACTACAGAGCCGGCACCTGTCGAAGACGCAACCGAAGAGGATGAACGGCTTGCGTACCGCGGCGTGTTTCAACGCCTCTTCATTCGGCCCGAGATCGGCGCGCTTATCGGCGCAGTAGGTATCTGGGTCTTCTTCTGGGCTGTGTCCACGGTCTTCGGAACGGCGAATGGAGCGGCCGGCATCCTCGACGTGGCGGCCACGTTGGGCATCATGGCGGTCGTCGTCTCCATGCTCATGATCGGCGGCGAATTCGACCTTTCCTCGGGTGCCATGACAGGCGCCATGGGCATGTTGGTGGTGTTGTTGGTCAAAGAGACCGGCGAGCTGGGCGGGGCCGGCCTGAGCCTCTGGTTGGCCATTCCGATATCGCTGGCCGTTGCGCTCGGCATCGGCTTCTTCAACGGGTGGATGGTCGAAAAGACCGCGCTGCCGAGCTTCATAATCACGCTCGGCACGTTCTTTGTCCTTCGAGGAGCGAAGCTCGGCTTCTCGAAACTGATCGTCGATCAGATCCAGGTCGGTCGAACCGATGAAGGCCACGGTTACGACTTCTGGCGGCCGATCTTCGCGGGCGAATGGGATCGAACGACCCACCAGTTAGAGGCCAGAGACGCGATCTACTCCATTGGCGTCATCGGCGGCTTCAGCATCATTGCTATTGCCGTCTACATCATGTTTTTCAAGGAGCGAGCCGAGGGTCGCAAGAGCTCCGGACTAATCGAGTTTGTTATCGGCGTCGTCGGGGTGGTTGTCGGGATCTTCGTCCTCCATGCAACCGATGACACCGCTGGCAACTGGGCTGGAGCGATCGTCATCGCGATCTCGGCGTTCGTTGGTTTCCACGGGCTTTCGTCCTGGCGATTCGAGCCACTGCAAGATCGTGGCAAGTTCGCGCCGAGCGCCGAGGTTCAGAAGAACGTCGGTTTAGGCGTGCTCTTCGTGGCGCTCGCGATTGTCGTCGCCGCAGTGATGGACGCTTATGACGACTCGAGCTTCATCTTCCCGTTCACCGTCCAGGGGTTCCGCGCCACGGTGTATCTGATCTTCTCCGCAGCCGGTGCCTCTTTCTTGATGCTCGCCGCGTACCAAGCCAAGAAGATCAGTGCAACGACCAAGACAGCGGTGTCGTTACTGACCGCGGTGCTCCTCGTGATAATGGCGTTCTTCGTCCAGAGCGAGTCGCAGTCGGTGAAGTTCCGGGCGGAAGCCTTCAGCGACATGCTGGTTGTCGCACTCTTGTTGGCCGCGTGGGCAGTACACGGCTCACTCTTCGTCGAGCGTCGCCGGACCAACGCCCGGGTGGACGCCACGGGAGTCCGGCTAGTAGCGCTAGGCATGGTCTTGGCGGTCATCGGCTTCACCGTCAAGTTGTTGTTCACGACCAATGCCGAGATCGAGGCCGGCATGCCGCCGGCCAAGTTCAGCATGCGGATCGTCTGGTTCATCGGGGTAGCAGCGGTGATGACCTGGGTCCTGGCCAAGACCAAGTTCGGCAGCTGGACGTTTGCTGTTGGTGGCAACAAAGAGGCTTCGCGCCAGGTCGGGGTGCCCGCAGCACGCACCAAGACCCAGCTGTTCATGCTGGTATCAGCCGGCGCATGGCTCGTCGGCATGTTGTTGGCATTCCGGCTCAACACGATTCAGGCGGGTACCGGAGACGGGTTGGAGTTCCAGTACATCATCGCCGCGGTTGTCGGGGGCACGTTGTTGACGGGCGGTTACGGATCTGCCTTCGGCGGGGCGATTGGTGCGCTGATCATTTCGATGGCGACGCTCGGGATTCCGGCCTCACGTTGGAACTCTGACTGGAGATTCCTCTTCCTCGGCGTCATCTTGTTGCTGGCTGTGATCGCGAACCGATCGATACGGACCAAAGCGGAGGCACTGCGATGAGCGACCATCACCTGCTCGAGATGACCGACGTCGGGAAGTTCTACGGCAACATCATCGCCCTACGCGATGTCACAACGTCGGTGAATGCGGGCGAAGTCACATGTGTTCTGGGCGACAACGGAGCCGGCAAGTCGACGTTCATCAAGATCCTTGCTGGTGTTCACCAGCAGAGCGAGGGAACCATCAAGATGAACGGCGAGGAGGTCTCATTCGCCTCGCCGCGTGATGCGCTCTCCGCTGGTATAGCGACCGTGTACCAGGACCTCGCCATGGTCCCGCTCATGTCGGTGTGGCGCAACTTCTTCCTCGGAGCCGAGCCGACGAAGAACATTGGCCCGTTGAAATGGATCGACCAGCCCGAGGCCAAGAGGATCGCAAAAGAAGAGATGTCCAAGATGGGCATCGACATCCGCGACACCGAGCAGCCCGTGGGCACCCTGTCAGGCGGCGAAAGGCAGTCAGTGGCTATTGCCCGGGCCGGCTATTTCGGTGCGCGGGTTTTGATCCTCGACGAGCCGACGTCGGCGTTGGGTGTGAAGCAGTCCGGTGTTGTGTTGAGACGTATTGTCGAGGCTCGAAACCAGGGTTTGGCGGTCATCTTCATCACGCACAACCCGAGCCACGCCTACCCGGTCGGCGACCGGTTCCTGATCCTCAACCGCGGGCTGTCGATGGGGAATTTCGCCAAGGACGACATCACGCTGCCCGAGTTGACCCAACTCATGGCTGGTGGTGCCGAGCTGGAACAGCTTCAGCATGAGCTGGAGCAGGCAATCGCAGGTGGTGGCGGCTGACCTCAGCCGCACCTCAATCAGTCTCTGGGAGAATCGACGATGGCACGCGCCAAGCCCACAGTCGCTGACCTCATCGCCGACAAGGGCAAGGTCCAGCGAACCAACGTCTATGTCGATTCTGTCGACGAGGCGACGGCCGCAGAAGAGGCCGGCATCGACATAGTGACGGTTCAGGATTCCCTCATGGGGTCCGACTTCCGCGACGCGGCTCCCACTGCCTTCATGGTCGTAGGCCTCGAGTACGGCGTGTACGCAACCACCGACGACTACCTGCGCGCCGGTTTCGATGCCATGTTGGCCGGAGGTGATGCTGTCTGGAGCGCGGCGAGCCTCCAAACAATCCGCCGCATGCGCGACGAAGGGATCCCGGTTGTGTCACACGTCGGGCTCATCCCGGCTCGCCGGACTTGGACTGGTGGGTTTCGTGCTGTCGGCAAGACGGCGACCTCAGCGCTCGACGTCTGGCGCGCCACCCAGGCCCTCGAGGAGGCCGGGGCCTTTGCTGCTGAGATCGAGGTTGTCCCGAGTGCTGTGGCCACCGAGATCTCGAAACGAACCTCGATGGTCATGATCTCGATGGGCTCGGGTTCGGGCTGTGATGCCCAATACCTGTTCTCTACCGACATCCTCGGCACCAACCGGGGTCATGTTCCTCGTCATGCCAAGCAATATCGCGATCTTGCCGCTGAGGAGGATCGGCTCCAGGCGGAACGGGTCGGTGCGTTTCGTGAGTATGCCGATGATGTTGCGTCGGGCGAGTTTCCCGATGCCAGTCGACTGGTGGATCTCCCCGACGACGAGTTCTCGGGTTTCATGGCCGAACTCGACAAAAAGCCGCGGCCATGAGCGATCTCGAACTCGTGACCATCGGGCGGGTCAGCGTGGACATCTTCGCGCAGCAACGTGGTGTCTCGATGACTGAAGTCTCGACGTTCGAGAAATCGATCGGTGGCACGTCTACCAATGTGGCCGTAGCTGCTGCCCGGCTCGGCCATCGAGCAGCGACGGTGACCCGCGTTGGCGACGATGAGTTCGGTAGGTATGTCCGCCACGCTCTGGAGCACACGTTTGATGTCGACACTCGTTTTGTCGCAATCGACCCGGAGCTGAAGACCCCGCTGGCGTTCGCCGAGCTCGACCCACCCGAAGATCCCACGATCATCTTCTACCGCGAGCCGAGGGCACCCGATCAGAATCTCCAGCCCGACGATGTCGACGAGGAGGTTGTGCGACAGGTCCCGGTGTTGTGGATACCGGCGTCCAGATTCGCCTGGGAACCGAGCCGGTCGACCGTGAAGCAGATCCTCGAGTGGCGCAGTCGGCGGTCCCACACCGTCCTCGACCTCGACTGGCGCGCAATGTTCTGGGATTCCGCCCAAGCTGCCACCGAACAGATCCGACCGCTGCTCGGTCAGTTCACGATTGCCATGGGGAACCGCGACGAGTGCGAGATCGCGGTGGGAACGAGGGACCCGGAAGAGGCTGCCGACCGTTTGCTCGACTCCGGTTTGGAAGTCGCCATCGTCAAGCTTGGCGGAGACGGGGTGATGGTTGCCCTGCCAGACGGCACCCGTGAGCTCATCGCACCCTTTCCCGTCGATGTTGTCTGTGGTTTGGGCGCCGGTGATGCATTTGGCGGCGCTTTCTGTCACGGGCTTCTCGAAGGCTGGGACATGGTCCAGACGGTTCGATATGGCAACGCCGCTGGGGCGATCGTTGCGTCTCGGCTGATGTGTGCCGACGACATGCCGACAGTCGCGGAGATCGACGCGTTCTTGGCTGAACGTGTTGGCTCGGAAATTTGAGCATGATGACCACACTGCACCGACCGCTCGGAACACTTGCGGGCCCCGCCGGTCCGGTCGAACTGAACCCCGCCGAGGCAGGGTGGTCCTACACCGGTTTGAGCGTTCTGGACCTCGACGCTGGACCGGAGAGTTCCCTCGATTCAGGCGACTCCGAGATCTGCATCCTCCCCCTCTCGAGCGAAAGGCTCACGATCGAGACGGGGGAAGGACGGTTCCATCTCGACGGAAGGACGAGTGTCTTTACTCGAATAACCGACTTCCTCTACGTCGGGACAGACACGGAGGTGCGGATCTCATCGGAGACGGGTGGCGAGGTTGCGCTCGCCACTTCCCGATGTGCCAGACACCTGCCGCCCAAGTACGGGGCGGCCGAGGATGTCGCCGTAGAGGTCCGCGGCGGAGGCCAGGCGACGCGCCAGATCTCGAACTTCATGAGCCCCGAGGCCTGGGACCATGCCGACAAGCTGATGTGTGTCGAGGTGTACACCCCCGACGGAAATTGGTCGTCGTATCCCCCCCACAAACACGATGACTCTCCAGAGTGCGAAGTGAACAACGAGGAGATCTACTACTTCCGCATTGGTGATGCCGGGACGACGGACGACAGCCGTGATGGTGGCGGGATGCACCGCACCTACACCGGCGACGAGGGCACCGGCGATCGGGCCAGCGACGAGAACGGTGCAGTTCGCGAGGGTGACGGGTTCCGCATAC